>NZ_JAQNCQ010000183.1:0-12923 GCF_028368005.1 Geitlerinema sp. CS-897
AACCGAACAGTAGATTGAGTCCCAAAATGGAAAAAAATGCTCTCTTGGTTTGTGCCAATGAATCTTACCAAAGAGCCGAGGAAGATTTAAGCTCTTTGACGGGACTAAAAATTTCCCATAGTACACTACAAAGACTCGTTAAAAAACAAAACTTGGAGCTACCAAATTCCATAGTTGGAGTACAGGAAGTTAGCTTGGATGGAGGAAAAATAAGGTTACGCACCGCTGCGAAGGGTGGGTGCATCTCACTTCTGCGATCGGAACCCCACCCATCCTCCCCGAGCTCGCGGGGAGGTGCCGAAGGACGTTCGGCGAGCGCTCAGTCGAGGCGCGGAGGGGTCATTCTACGAAATTGAGATGCACCCAGCGACGGAAACCGCCGCCCCCATGTCTTTGCTGGGATAACAACCTCTAAGTGAGACTCACGAAGTCACTGGGATTCAAACTCGTGACCCCGGTGAGCGTTGCCAAAAGTTCGCCCCCGAAGCTCACGGTTGTGTTGCCTCCATTGAGTTCGATTTCGAGCGTGTTGGCATCTAGCGGTTGCACGAGACCGAGCCGATCTTCACCGCTGGTAAAGTCAGTGATGATGTCAGACCCGCGACCGACGTTCAGAAGGAAGATGTCTGCACCGCTGTTACCCGTTAGTTCGTCGTTGCCGAGATCGCCTGAGAGGAAGTCGTTCCCGTCGCCGCCGATTAGCGTGTCGGTATCCTGACCGCCGAAAAGACTGTCATCGCCACTGTCGCCGTTGACGCGATCGTTTCCGATGTTCCCGAAGACGAAATCGTTGCCGTTTCCTCCGCTGACAATATCGTCATCTTTGCCTGCGGCGACGATGTCGTCACCATTCCCGCCATCGAGGGTGTCGCGGCCGGTGTTGCCGAAGACGATATCGTTATTATCGCCGCCAGTCAGCAGGTCGTCCCCGGCTCCACCCGCGAAGGTATCGTCGCCACTGCCGCCGTCGATGGTGTCGTTACCCGCAAAACCAAAGGCGATGTCGTTACCGTTCAAGAGATTGATGAGATCGCCGCTGTCGGTCCCGTTGACCGTATCGTCGCCGCTGTTATCGCTGCTCGCCCGGAAAAAGTCTAATTTGTAGTTGCTTCCTCGCGCAGGAGAAGAGTCAAAAAGTCCCACGAAATAGGTTCCAGGTTCTAAAGTTGCATTGAGAGCCGTGGGGAAATTTGGACGTGCGATATCCCTGGCGATCCGTTCACCTCGATCGAAAATACCATTGTTGTTTGAATCTTGAATCAGTTCGATACGTAATCCGCTTGATGGGCCATTTTTAATCACTTCAGAGAGAGTCAGGCTAACGTCATCTGTCCGATCTAAAGTGAAACGATAGTAATCAGCCGGATCGAGTCGGCCGTCTACCATATCTGAAAATGACTCACCACCGTTGAGAACACCGATATCTAGTGCTTCACGGGGTAAATTACCTGGGTCGGTTTCTAAATTCCCGATGAGAGTATTCGTCAGCGTCAGGTTGTAGTCAGCTTGAAGGCGAGAATTCCGAGCCGACAAACCAAGGCCGACAAAGTACGTTCCAGCGGGGAGTTCGGCATCAACTGAAACGTCGTTATCGGTGCCAACGATTGCTCTGTCGCGAAAAATAGCATCACCAAAATCTACGAGACCATTGTTGTTGAAGTCTTGAATAAGAGATAACTCTACGCCATCCCCCGTTTTGGTTGAACTAGCATTAAATCGGCTACTGCGATCGAGATCGACTCGATAATAGTCGAATAAATCGTCTGTGCCGTTAATTGACTCAGAAAACGAAACTTGACCGCTCAGGTTGCCTAGCTCGAGTGCAGTGCTTGGAAAATTACCGGGATCTGCCACGATTTTTACCTCAGAATGATTGAGAGAGTTCAAAAAACAAGGGATTACAGAGACTTCCTCGGACTGTAGATCGGGAAGCGTTGTCAATCCTGCGTCGAAGGTTATGTCTACTTCAACGGCACTTTTGCCGGGAAATTATGCAAAGTCAAAAATAAAAATGAAAAATTTTCCGCGATCGAGTCAATTTTCCCGCGAGAGTCCGATTGTAAAGTTGGCTTAAACTAAGACTGGGTAAGACTTCCGTAGATTTACTGAGTCAAGAGGGCGCGATCGCTACATTCGAGAGCGTCCAACCTCACTAGCTATCAACAACCTGTCACTATTGCGAATTGCGAGGAGAACCCTCGCAATTCTAAAGAAAATATTAAGTCAACGTCAGTTTGCATAATTCTGTAGATGAGAGTCCGTTGAAGTAAATAAAGAGCATCCTGCGATGGACAACACCCGCGAGTCTCGTCTTCTCTGATGCAGATGAAACTTGTAATGCTGTCGTCACAGGGCTTCTACTGCTTGTTGAAAAACAATTAAAATGGTGTTTATATGAATATCTAATAATATTAGCTTTTTGCTATATGCGATCGAGTCAGTATCAGCCAGTGCGCCCATAGGATATCCTTGAGATCAGTATTTTTACTGAAGCCGCATCTATACCTTGCAAGGCGGCACTCCTATGGACGAACTAGACCGTCATCTCAAACATCTCGCTGAAATCGCCAAGCAGCACCCTCCAGGAAGTAAAGGCAGAATCATCGCGACAACCCGTTTACTGATGGCTATCGAGCAGTCGGGTAAGCTCTACTGCCAAGGGCGTCACGACTATCCGCCAGAGGTTTATCACGACGCCATGCAGGCCGTCCGTGTGTATGTTTTTCGATTAATCGATCGCTACGAGCCATCGGCGGCCAAAATGATGACCCTGGTTAACCAAAAACTCAATCATGAATTCAAAGATGCGATTAAGAAACTCAAAAAGGAACGTCCTCAACATCTATCCTTATCTCAAGCAATAGATAGAGGCGACAAAGACTCTCAGCAAACGTTAGAAGATGTATTGTCTGGGGAGGAGCAAGAAAATCCCTATTTGTCCGATCGGATATTCAATATTATAAAGAACGACATAGACAATGCGTTCAAAGACAAACATATTAGAAATAAACCCGAAGCGAATTTTCAGAAGATTGCCCTACACATACTCGAGCATCGTAAAATGAGAGAACTCGCCCAAGCGTGGGATATCCCAGAGCAAACCTTATACAGCTTTTTTCGCCGATCTTGTGAGTCGTTTAGATCTCTTTTTGGGAAATATATCAAAGACAATTAATAACCAACATATAACCAACAGATAGTATGTTTCTTTTAATGACTCCATTTATCGGTAGGTATACCCCAAATGACGTTCCTAGTAGAGCCTTTAACTTTTACATCTAGCTTAACGACTGAATTCTTGCTTCAAGCCCAAGCGTTCAGTCGCGAACAGAGGGATTCTCAGAAAGCCAGAAAGGTTTATCTGAATACCCTGGCTGTTTGTGCCGTGCATTTTTATTGCGAATGTACTGGTGTGGAAACTGACTTGACGGCCAGTAATTCTTGGAACGCAGCCACACGAACGCTTACGAACGCGGCTGACCTTGTAATTCAAGGAAAAGGTCGGTTAGAATGCTGTCCGGTATTGCCGGGAGATGAGGTCTTTCAAGTATCGCCAGAAGCCCGAGAGGATCGACTGGGCTACGTTGTTGTTGAAATTGATGAAGCGGCATATGAAGCGAGGCTTTTAGGGTTCAGCCAGACCGCAGAAAGTCAGCTATATACCCGGAAACTGTCTTCTCTGGAAGCTTTGCTTGAGGCGATCGTCGATGATGTTCCGGAAACCGATCGATCTGCTCCCTCAGCGCCATCGGTGACAACGGGTTTGGTTCGGCTCAGTCAGTGGTTCTCGAACGTATTCGACGAACTTTGGCAAGATCCCGAACGGGTGTTAGCAGCGAGCTATCGCGGTGTCGTCGAGACTCAAGAGCCTGATTCTCAACCGTCTAGAAAGAGAGTGAAAATGCTAGATGTCGGAGGTTATAAAATTGCGTTACTCCTCCAGACAACATATCTGAGCGATACAGAACGGGATATTTTGCTAAAAGTTTGTCCGGGCGATCGCAATGTTCTGCCCCAAGGTCTCCTCCTGCAACTGCTAGATGATTCTGACAGTGTTGTGATGCAAACTCAGACGAAAAGAGCCGATAATTTTATATCGTTGAACTTTCAGATCGGTATTGAAGAAGCGTTCAGCGTTCAGCTCAGCCTGAAAGATAGCCAAGTTACCGAACAATTTTTAAGCTAGAGGCACTGGCAGCACTCAATTTTTCTGCATTTATTTGTAAAATATAGAATCAGGCGATCGAGCCTGAATACGAGTCCTATAGAATTGCAAACCGTCCAGTACACCAAACTCGATAACGATGGCTAGGATTGAATTGATTCTGAGGCAGTCTGGCACCACAGATCGGCTTGATGCCGACCTTGTTATCTTTGACGAAGAAGGCTATCCGACACAGGTTGTCGATTCCCTGACTCCTCTTCCCGAATCCCTCAGTCAGTCGATCGAACAATGGCAAGGAGTATTTTCAAATCTGGTTGGAGCGGGTCGTGGAATTAAAATCGTGAGCGTTACGTCCGGTAGTTGTTCGGATCGCGCCGAGGAGGTCAGAGAGAAGTTCGTGGCGTGGCTCAGGTCTCAGGAAAGCTGGCGACGCCTCCAGAATTGTATCAACCAATATGTGTCCAGCAACGAGGAAGTACAAATCAACATCCAGACCCTGGATAAGAGACTACGGTTATTGCCCTGGAATGAAATTTTCTTGGAGACTCATCGCTATGCAGAAACCTCAATCAGCCTAGCTCGGCAGTTTCAGCGTCGTAGCAATCTCAAACCTAAAAAACAGGTCAGAATTTTAGCCGTTTTGGGCAGCAACGGTGATGTCCGAAACAGACTGGAGAATACCGAAGCCAATCTATCGATTGATATCGATTTTGACTACAAACAACTCGAAAAAACACAAGCACGGGGGGCGTATATCCAAACCTTTAAGCAGCCTACCTCGCTAGAACTTAAAGAAGCTTTGAGAGAGCCAGAAGGTTGGCATATTTTCTTTTTTGCTGGACATAGCAAGAGTCAAAACGACAGCACAATTGGAGCGATCGCCCTGAACGATTGCGAACAATATCTGAGCATTCAGGAATTGAAGGAAGATCTATCAGTTGCCATTGAGAACGGCTTGCAGATTGCGATTTTTAATTCCTGCGATGGTTTGGGATTAGCGCACCAGTTAGCAGAGATCCACCTGCCTCAGAGCATCATCATGCGCGAACCCGTACCGGATGAAGTGGCCAAGGAATTCCTAGAGCAGTTTCTCGATTTCTTTTCCTACAGCAACTCTCTATTTGAATCAGTTCGGCGAGCGAGAGAATACCTGCGAAAAAAATTCGATCGCCAGAGTAAGTTTCCCGGTGCGAGTTGGCTCCCCACCATTGTCCGCAATCCGGCTGTGAAGCTGCCGCTATGGAATGATTTTATTGCCGAATCTCCTCTACCGTGGAAGCAGTTATTACCGTTGTCTGTGCTAACAATTACCTCTTTGTTTAGTCTTTTTTTGAGTTTATTTTTAGAATTTAAGGACATTAATATTGCAGGACGCCCTAAATATATTTACTACTCACAGCTCTACCCTCATTTAGTTTTATATCCCTGGCTTTTCCTGTGGGGGGCTTACTTTACATTGTACAAAGCATGGTGTCAAGTCAGAAGTAAACCTAAACTTTGGCGACAAGTCGTGGCTGCGATCGGTGTGTCGATCGTATTGCTGTGTGTAGAATTAACCTCTGACAACATGATGCTCTTTGAATTAAAAGAAGGGGCAGAGTCAGTTGTGACGATCGGGCAAGATCGAATCGAGATAATTTCAAAAGCACCGGCTCGGATTATCGACACGTCATCTTTAATTGACTCGAGCCAGAATGAAATCACCATTCGGAAATCAGATTTGGAAATGGCACTAGAGAATTTTCGATCGAACGAGGATTCAGTTTTACTTTTGAGTGAGGAGGAGAAAACTGGCTATTATGAATTCATGCGTCTTGGACTTGCCTATTCAACCTGGAAAGGTAGAGGCGCGTTTTCTAGGAGTCGTCCGTTTTATGCCCTTGCCTTCCTAGACATCATCGCTGTTATCATAGCTTCCGGTATTTTCTGGAAGGAAATTGGTTCAAATTATGTCTACAATAGAATAAAATACTTACGCTATATTATGGCGACTCAGCTATTACTTATTTTATGGTTTCCCTTAAGGATTTACAATAATATTGAAGTCAAGAAGCTTATTTTCGGTTACGACTCTTCAGTTTCTGGTCTTGATGTTATTGCGTATCCGGTACTTCTAGCTTTAATGGCAGTAACTATCTATCGATCTTGGAAATTTGAAGCCAGCTACTTCGCGGGAATAGTTGCTTTGCTTGCTGTCCTCGGATCGATTCTCATCAGCATCGTTAATCCTGAAATAGTTCACCTTGCCTTTGGATTGAATAGCAATCCGTCAAGTTGGGGACTCTGGCCGATACTAATTCTAACAATAATCTATTTGATTTACTCAGATATATTTGCAAAACACGAAAGAAGATAGCTCCAAAAAATAATTTTTTGCTGTTGATTTGGATTCATTATCATGGCAAATCGCTTCTCAAAGCTCCAGAATAAGTCCCTTAAAATTATAGTTTTAATATTTCTATTTTACGTCCTGCCACCCGTGGCGATAGTTCTGCACCTCATTCCATTTGAGTTCAGATTTATTTTGCTAACGGCTATTACGCCGATATTATTTTTCTTAAGACCATCAGCCGAAACCAAAAATATTGATTTGGGTTTAAACAGTCATAACCTCAGCGAATCTATAGTGGCTGTTATGCCCCTTACTCTACTGATGGCGTTGCCAATTTTCGTTATAGCAGCAGCGATCGAACCCAGATATGACAATTCAGAGTTATCTATATTTTTCTACATATTCTATATATTGATTTCCTGCCCTTTCCAAGAGTTTGCCTATAGAGGATATCTATTTACCGCCCTAGATATTTTAAGTATTAGCAGATGGTCGAAAATTATTGTTGCAGCTATACTTTACAGTTTTGTTCACATTGTTTATAGAGATAATTATATTTTGATCTTCACTTTTATTTCCGGTATTATTTGGAATATTCATTACGAAAAATATAGAAACTTAGTAAGTGTGGCCGTGAGTCATTCTATTCTTGGTGTCTTAACAATAATTTTAAAATTGATATAAAAATTCTGCATAAGTTGCGAATACCATCGGGTATATCTCAAAATGATTAAAGTTTACTCTTTGAGAAACTGGGACGTTCTCAGACGCCCGGTTTCCGCTATCCGATGTTTTAGGGATGCTTGGCTTCTGGCACGGTGCAGAAGTGAGATTTACGCAATGCCATCACAGTCATCCTATCTGTAGTACGGTCAACTTAAATTTTTGAATTTTAACTCGCTTAGCAGTATTTTGCATTCGATCTCACTTTGAATAGGTGAGTTCGCAACTCGATCGAGGCTTGAAAGCCGTGAGTTAAAATAAAATTAAGATGTTTCTTGACGTACTCAGCTCCATAATGACTCTTTCCGAACCAAAACTCGAACGAGAAACCCGACGCGATCGCATTTTAGCCGTAGACGATTCCCCCGATAACCTATTTCTCATCCAAGCAATTCTCGAAGATGAAGGTTACGAAATTGACGTTGCCGAAAATGGATTCGTGGCGTTAGAGAAAATCGAAAAACAGCCGCCCGACTTGATTTTACTCGATGTCATGATGCCCAAACTCGACGGTTACGATGTAACCCGCCGCGTGCGAGCGAACAACAATTTAGCCTATATTCCCATTTTACTGATTACCGCTCACGAAGGATCGAGCGTCGTTCGCGGGTTGGATGTCGGTGCAGACGATTTTATTCGCAAACCCGTCGAAATGGACGAGTTACAAGCGCGAGTTCGATCGCTGCTTCGCCTCAAACACAGCCTCGACGAACGCGATCGCATGGCACGAGAACGAGAAGATTTCGTCTCCCGTCTAACGCACGATCTCCGCACTCCCCTCGTCGCCGCCGATCGAATGTTTTCCCTAATGCAATCGGGCGCGTTTGGGGAACTCTCAGACACCATGCAAGAGGCGTTGGCCACGATGGTTCGCAGCAACCAAAACTTACTCGATATGGTCAACCTTCTCTTAGAAGTGTATCGCTATGAAGCCGGACGAAAAGAACTGACGTTTTCGAGATTCGACTTCTACGAAACGATTCAAGAAATCGCCAACGAACTGACACCGATCGCCAAAGAAAAGCAACTGACGTTACAGTGTAATTGTTCCGAAACATTCGATCGCACTCTCGTCGGCGATCGCCTCGAATTACGCCGCGTCTTCGCCAACATTATCGGTAACGCAATTAAATTTACCGACGCCGGAACCGTATCGATCTACCTCGATCGCCAAGGGGACAAAAGCATTCTCGAAATCAAAGATACGGGAATCGGAATTTCGCTTCAAGACCAGAAAAACCTGTTCGAGCGATTTCGCCAAGGTCGCCACAAGCGATCGGGTAGCGGGTTGGGATTGCACCTGTCTCATCGTATCGTCGCCGCCCACGGCGGGCGCATCGAAGTCTGTTCGGAAATCGGACAGGGGAGCGTCTTTCGCATTTACCTACCGACGAATCGCTAAATCGGGTGACGGAGAGCCTTCGACGAGGCGATCGCGGACAAACTCTTGCATTTGTCGTGCGTTCGCCGAACGTTGCAACCGTTCCCGTCGGGTGTAGAGTTGCGCGGCGGTCTCTAAATCGGTGATCGCGCTTCGGGGTTCGCCGTGGAGGTAGTGCGCCCACCCCCGTTGTTCGTACAACTGCGGCTGACGTCGTCTCGAGAGATCGATCGCTTTGTCGAAGGCGACGATGGCGTTGTGGTAATCTCCCGTCGCAGCGGCGTTTCGCCCCACAATTTCCCAAGCTCTAGCAGTGTCGAGTTCTCTCGGTAACGCTTCTTGTCGGTAGTTGGGCGGGTTGAAATCGTTGTCGGGAACGGCGATCGCGTTGGGGGCGACGGCGAGTATTGCAACTAAACTCAACGTCGGGAACCAAGTGAAGGGTCGAGTCAAAAAATCGATCGAACGCATACCAAAAATCTCCTCGGTTGGTGGTCGTTATCTTCAACCTTACCGAGAGTCTCAAGCGATTTCGTCTATCGCCAAGCAGTCTTTTCGCTCTACCCAACGATAGAAATTTGGCAGTTGCTCGAGACCGATCGAGGCAAAAAGATCGATCGAGAAAATTCAATCGGCCCCCCAAACGTTTTCCGACTCGCCGACCTTCGGTCGAGGGAACAGGGAACCGGCAACGGGCAACAGTAAGGGGTTTGGGTTAGAGGCTCTTGAAGAGTTACGAGCGATCGCTCGGTGTTTGAAGGGACTCGCAAATCCAATTCCTCGCCTCCTCTTGGCGATCGAACGGGAAGCACTTCACCTCGATGTGACGGAACAGTCGGTTCGAGATAGACGCTGCTGGTTCGACCCATTTCGCATCGCAAACGACCGCTTTGCGATCGAAATCCTTAAAATGTTTGAAGGCGAGCTTGAGGTCTTCAAACAACGCCTCGAGAGAAATTCCGCCGAGCCGTTTCATTTCCACGTAAACCCGGAGTTTCTCGTGAGTTGGCAACCGTTTTTCGACTTCCTCAGAAATGCGATCGATATCGCTGGCTTCGATCTTGCCATCGATGCTCAACCCGATCGCCGCGTCGTTTTTCAGAGGAATCAGTGTAATCGACATAACAGGACTCCTTCCCCAATTTCGGGGACGATCGCACTTTAATTTTAGCGTTTTGCCCTGGGGGACTGGCCGTCGTGTGAGACAATACCGGCAACGGTTAACATCAGTACAATATCAGCACGAGATCGGCGCGATCCCTGTAGAGAAATTCGAGCGATACCTCAGTGGGTGTGAAGGTTTAGCGTCCAATACGTTCGCCAGAGCAGAGCGTCACCGTTTCGCAATCGCGCTCGATCTCGTGGATTTTCTCTTAACCCGACCTTTACGCCAGCGATCGCCCTCTCTCGGTATTGTGAAAGCGGGTTTCTCGCCGAGAACTGCCGATCGTATCGGAAAACGCCTTCGAGCGATCGCCCTGACGTGCAGCCTCAAAACCCACGACGGGCGATCGCCCACATCGCACCCTTAACACCATCGTTTTGAAAATCGTTCAGTAGGAAAACCACACATGACTGCCACTCAAACCAAATTTCCAATCGACCTCAACGCATACACACCCCTCAAACTCGACCCGAACGTTTCCCAACTGACCGACGATCGACGGGAAACCCTCAAAGCCAACATCCAACTGATACGGGATGCGATCGTCTTCTTCACCGCCACAGGTGCCGCCCGAGGCGTCGGCGGACACACCGGCGGCCCCTACGATACCGCCCCCGAAGTCGCCATTCTCGACGCCTTCTTCCGAGGCAACCCCGACCAGTTCGTCCCCGTCTTCTTCGACGAAGCCGGACACCGCGTCGCGACCCAATATCTCATGGCGGCCATTTACGGCGAACTCCCGGCCGAACAACTCCTGCGCTACCGCGAAGCCCACTCCAAACTACCGGGACACCCCGAACTCGGACTGACCGACGGCATTAAATTCAGTTCCGGTCGCTTGGGACACCTCTGGCCTTACGTCAACGGCATCGCGATGGGCAACCCCGATCGCGTCGTGTGCTGCCTCGGTTCCGACGGATCGCAGCAAGAAGGCAACGACGCCGAAGCCGCCCGCATGGCCGTCTCCCGCAACCTCAACGTCAAACTCTTCATCGACGATAACAACGTAACCATCGCCGGTCACCCCTCCGACTACCTCAAAGGGTTCAGCGTCGCAAAAACCCTGGCCGGTCACGGACTCACCATCCTCGAAGGAGACGGCGAAGACCTAGACGACCTCTATCGTCGCATGTGCCAAGCCGTCACCACCTCTGGCCCGGTGGCAGTGGTCAACCAACGCAAAATGGCTACGGGAATCGACGGCATCGAAGGATCGCCCCACGGTCACGATGTCATTCCCGTCGATGCGGCAATTAAATATTTAGACGCCAAAGGACGCAGCGACGCCGCCAACTTCCTCAAACAAATCGAGAAGCCCAAAAACCCCTATACCTACATGGGTTCGGGAGATAAAGTCGGTTCAAAGCGCAACGTCTTCGGCGAAACTGTAGCCTCGATTCTGTTGGAAAAAGACGCCGAAGAACGCAAACGCAACTTCCTCTGCATCGACAGCGACTTAGAAGGCTCTTGCGGGTTAAAACAAATTCGCCAAGCTGCCCCAGACATCTTCGTCAGCGGTGGCGTCATGGAACGGGGGAACTTCTCCGCTGCTGCCGGATTCGGCATGGAAGACGGTAAACAGGGAATTTTCGCCACCTTCAGCGCCTTCTTGGAAATGTGTATTTCCGAAATCACGATGGCGCGGTTGAACTATTCCAACGTCCTCTGTCACTTCTCCCACTCGGGAATCGACGACATGGCGGACAACACCTGTCACTTCGGCTTGAACAATATGTTTGCCGATAATGGGTTAGACGACGGCTACGATACGAAGTTGTACTTCCCCGCCGACGCCGGACAGATGGCCGCTTGTGTCAAAGCGATATTCCACGATCGGGGAATGCGCTTTATCTTCTCGACGCGATCGAAAGTTCCCAATATTCTGGATGCGGACGGAAACGACTTTTTCGGCGAGGGTTATACCTTCACCCCCGGAAAAGACGAAGTGATTCGCGAAGGAACCGCCGGGTACGTCGTCAGCTTCGGCGATGTGCTCTATCGCGCCCTCGACGCCGTGGAACGACTCAAGCAAGAGGGTATCGACGTAGGCTTGATTAACAAACCGACGTTGAACGTCGTGGACGAAGACGCGATCGCCAAAATCGGCGCGTCGCCGTTCGTGTTGGTCGTCGAAGCCTTCAACCGTCGTACCGGACTCGGAAGCCGTTTCGGAAGCTGGTTACTCGAACGGGGTTTGACGCCGAAGTTCGCCCATCTCGGCACTCATAAAGAAGGTTGTGGCGGCTTGTGGGAACAGTATCCCCACCAAGGCATCGATCCCGATGGCATTATCGCCAAGGTCAAAGAACTCGTCGGCTAGTCACCCGTCACCCGTCGTAGATACTGTGTTAGCCCCAGGGTGTCAAGAGGCAGGAAGTAATCGGTTGGGGTCGAAGGGTTGCCCAGACTTGAGAATGCCGTAAACGACCCGAATCAGCTTGTGCATGACCGCCCCAACCACCTGCATCTTGTTCTTCCTGCCGCCAAAAGGCGCTCTCGAAAGAGCTTTATCTGGGGGCAGCATCGAATCATACTCAAGGCCGGAAAGTAAAGCGCCTTACGAAGTCGGGGATTGCCGATTTTACACAGGCGAGTCTTGCCTCGAACTGAAGTTCCCGACTGGCGTTCTTGGGGAGTGACCCCGGCAAAAGCCGCCAGTTGACGAGCTGAGGGAAAATGCTCTACCGAGCCAATTTCAGCTAACAGACGAGCGGCACTGTCTTTCCCGAGACCGGGAATAGTCGTCAAGCGCTGGTGTTGCTGCTGCAAATGGTCATGGGCTTGAATATGTTCGAGCAATCGCTTTTTTACCGATTGCACTTGAGCTTCTAGGAACTGAATATGTTCCTCGAGATCGGCTTGTAACTCCTGAGAGGTTACGTGTAGGCGATTTCTTTCCTGGGCTATCATGCCTTCGAGAGCCTGCAAACGGCGAGTGTAAGTTTGCAGGCTCTGAATTTCCTCACTCGAAGGTTCCCAAGCTGCGGGCTTGAGCGCTTGGCAAAACTGAGCAATAATACGGAATCCAGTTGTCAAAGCCACGCTATAATAGTTAAAACTTCAGACTTAAAAAGTGATGCCGAGAACAGCAACGATAGTTCCCCATTTGCCAGTAGAAGAACTTAAAAACAGATATAGAAAGAGCCGCGACCCGGTA
>NZ_JAQNCQ010000184.1:0-6356 GCF_028368005.1 Geitlerinema sp. CS-897
AGTTACGAGCGGAAACCGCTGCTTGGTCGAGCGACATTAACCATTCCCAGCGCGGGGTTGACTGGCAGATGAAGGTAGAGGACGCACGCTGCAAGCTGGCCTCGGTCTACCCTAAAATTAAGTTTTGACGCTGCACTAGATTACTTAATTGTCGAAACGACAGGAATCGCCGATCCCCTTCCCATCATGTTGACGTTTGTGGGAACCGATTTACGGTACTTTACCCGTCTCGATTCTGTTTTAACAACTATCGATGCAGAGAATTTCAACGAAGAATACTATACCAGCGAAGCGGCGACCAAGCAGTTAATCTATAGCGATGTCATCTTGCTCAACAAAACCGATTTAGTCGATTCGCAGCGATTGAACGATGTCGAAGCGAAGATTGGCGAGATGAAAGAAGACGCGAGAATTCTTCGCTGTGAGTATGGAAACGTCCCGCTTCCCCTCATTCTCGATGTGGGGTACAACAATCCCAGTGAGTACCATCACGACGACGCTGAAACCCCATCGAGCGAACATCACCATCACGAACACCATCACCACGAAGAACATCATCACCACGAACACCACCATCATTCCCATCACTTAGAAAACGACGGATTTGTTTCGATATCTTTTCAGAGCGATCGCCCATTTTTACTCGAAAAATTTCAAGATTTTCTCAGCCAACTCCCTCCAGAAATCTTTCGCGCCAAGGGAATTCTCTGGTTTCAAGAGAGCCAGCAGAAACATATATTTCAACTCAGTGGAAAACGCTGCGTTCTCGATGTAACGGAGTGGGAAAACAATCCGCCCAAAAATCAACTCGTGTTTATCGGGCGAGATCTAGATCGCGATCGCCTTCACAAAGCCCTTAAAAACTGCCTTGCGGTTCCAGAAAACCTGAAGGCTTTTCGAGTTTAAATAAAGTCAAGAATAAGATTATTTTTTGAATTGAATAAATAATTTAAATTCAATCAATTTTAATTATTTTTTTGACTAATAAAAAACAAAAATTTTTCAGCTAAAAAACTGAATATATCGAGATTTTACACAAGATAAACACCCATCGCTTCTCTGATGTTGGTTTTATCTCCTGATGTCAAAAAAACGGTTTCTCATCGCCCAGCAAAGACTATGACCTCACAATTTTCATCTGAATTCTTGCCCTCTGAAGCTGCGATCGCCAACATTCCCGAAGCCACCCGAACCCAAGTTTCCACCGAAGAAATGGAACGAGCGGTTCGCACCTTACTCGTAGGACTCGGTGAAGATCCCGATCGCGAAGGACTGCGAGACACCCCGAAGCGCGTCGTCAAAGCCCTCAAATTTCTCACCCAGGGCTACAACCAATCTCTCGACGAACTGCTCAACGGCGCCGTCTTCCACGAAGACACCGATGAAATGGTACTCGTGCGCGACATCGACATTTTCAGTTCCTGCGAACACCACATTCTGCCGATTATCGGACGAGTTCACGTCGCCTACATTCCCAACGGTCGTGTCATCGGACTGTCCAAAATTGCTCGAATTTGCGAAATGTACGCCCGTCGCCTACAAGTCCAAGAACGCCTCACCAACCGTATCGCCGAAGCCCTCGAATCCATTCTCAAGCCCCAAGGCGTCGCCGTCGTCGTCGAAGCCACCCATATGTGCATGGTGATGCGCGGCGTTGAAAAACCCGGATCTTGGACGGTGAGTAGTGCCATGCGCGGTGTATTTGCCGAAGACGTTCGTACCCGCCAGGAGTTTATGAGTCTCATTCGTCACACGCCCGCTTTCCATTGAATCTCATGATTTCCCAGCGCGATCGTCGCAAAGCGCGATCGCGCTTTTCTGACTCGATCGCCTCTTGCGTCCTCTTAGGATGCGATCGCCACCTGAGACAGTCCCCACAGTACCCGTTTCTCACCCCAAACCTCCCATATCACAGCCAGGTTTAGATTAGGGTTTTCTCTCCATCCTGAATTACAGGAGTCCGTCTAAAAAGTCAAGACATCTCGACATCGCCAACCCCAAAACCGGTAAAAGATTCGTTAGCGTAAAGGCAAACACCTCTGACTCTAGCTCTCATCACTGCGATCGCCGTAGGATCGTTAAGATTCGTTACCACGGTTTACTACTATAAATAGACCGCTCCATTGTCGTTAGAGAAGAACCAGGAGAGAAACACCACCATGTTAGAAGCGTATCGCCAACACGCCGCCGAACGGGAAGCAATGGGCATTCCACCCTTACCCCTCACCGCAGAACAAACCTCCGAACTGTGCGAACTCCTCAAAAACCCGCCAGACGAGGAAAAAGAATTCCTGCTGATGCTTCTGCGCGATCGCATTCCCCCCGGCGTAGACGAAGCCGCCTACGTCAAAGCCGGATTTCTCACCGGAATCGCCAAAGACGAAATCCAATGTCCCCTCATCTCCCACCAGGGCGCCGTCTCCCTTCTCGGGACGATGGTGGGTGGCTATAACGTCCAATCCCTCGTCGAACTGCTCAAATCCCGCGACGAAAACCTCGCCGCCGCCGCCGCAACCGCCCTCAGCACCACGCTGTTGGTGTTCGACGCCTTCAACGACGTCTTGGCCCTCTCCGACAGCAACCCCTACGCCAAACAAGTCATCGACGCCTGGGCCAACGCCGCCTGGTTCCTCGACAAACCCAAAGTTCCCAAAGCCATCACCGTCACCGTCTTCAAAGTTCCCGGCGAAACCAACACCGACGACCTCTCCCCCGCCCCCCACGCCACCACCCGCCCCGACATTCCCCTCCACGCCCTCTCCATGCTGGAGTCGAGAATGCCCGAAGGCTTAGACACCATTGTCGAACTCAAGAAAAAAGGTCATCCCGTAGCCTACGTCGGCGATGTCGTCGGAACCGGGTCGTCTCGGAAATCCGCCATGAACTCCCTGTTGTGGCACATCGGCCACGATATCCCCTACGTCCCCAACAAGCGTTCCGGCGGCTTCATCCTCGGCGGTAGCATCGCCCCCATCTTCTTCAACACCGGCGAAGACTCCGGTGCGTTCCCCATCGAATGCGATGTCACGAAGATGGAAACCGGCGATGTCATCACCATCCATCCCTACAAAGGCGAAATCACCAAAGACGGTGAAGTCATCGCCACCTTCACCCTGAAGCCCAACACCATCCTCGACGAAGTTCGCGCAGGCGGACGCATTCCCCTGCTTATCGGACGCAGCCTCACCGACAAAACCCGCGAAGCCCTGGGACTCGAAACCAGCACCCTCTTCGCCCGTCCCGAACTGCCCGAAGACACCGGAAAAGGCTTCACCCTCGCCCAGAAAATGGTGGGGAAAGCCTGCGGACTTCCCGGCGTGCGCCCTGGAACCTCTTGCGAACCGGTCATGACCACCGTAGGGTCTCAAGACACCACCGGCCCCATGACCCGCGACGAACTCAAAGAACTGGCCTGTTTGGGTTTCTCCGCCGACTTGACCTTACAAACCTTCTGCCACACCGCCGCCTATCCCAAACCGGTGGATGTCAAAACCCACAAACAACTTCCCGACTTCTTCTCCACCCGTGGCGGCGTCGCCTTACGTCCCGGCGACGGCATCATCCACTCCTGGCTGAACCGAATGCTGTTACCCGATACTGTAGGAACCGGCGGCGACTCTCACACCCGCTTCCCGTTGGGTATTTCCTTCCCCGCTGGGTCTGGATTGGTGGCCTTTGCCGCAGCGTTAGGCGTGATGCCCTTGGATATGCCGGAATCAGTGTTAGTCCGCTTCACCGGCGAGTTGCAACCCGGCGTCACCCTGCGGGATATCGTCAACGCGATTCCTTGGGTTGCCATCCAAGAGGGCAAACTCACCGTCGGGACAGAGAACAAGAAAAACCTCTTCGCCGGGCGGATTATGGAAATGGAAGGACTGCCGGATTTGAAAGTCGAGCAAGCCTTTGAATTAACCGATGCGACTGCCGAACGTTCTTGTTCCGGTTGCACGATTAAATTAGGAACAGAAACGGTTTCCGAATATCTGCGGTCCAACATCGTCTTGTTGCAAAACATGGTGGCACGGGGCTACCAAGACGCCCGTACCTTGATGCGTCGCGTGGCCAAAATGGAAGAATGGCTGGCGAATCCCGAGTTGATGTCGGCCGACAACGATGCGGAATACACCGACGTCATTGAGGTCAATCTCAACGAGATTAAAGAGCCGATTGTCGCCGCTCCCAACGACCCCGACAACGTGAAATTGATGTCCGAATGTGCCGGAGACAAAATCGATGAAGTCTTCATCGGTTCCTGCATGACGAACATCGGTCACTATCGCGCGGCGGCGAAGGTTCTCGAAGGTGCCGGCCCTGTGAAAGGTCGTCTGTGGATTTGTCCGCCAACGCGCATGGACGAGAAGCAATTGCGCGAGGAAGGGGTTTACGGCGTATTTGCGGCCGCAGGTGCGCGGACGGAAATGCCGGGATGTTCGCTGTGCATGGGCAACCAGGCGCGAGTGGAAGACAACGCCACGGTGTTCTCGACTTCGACGCGCAATTTCAACAACCGCATGGGTAAAGGTGCGCGAGTGTACCTGGGTTCTGCGGAGTTGGCGGCGGTTTGTGCGCTGCTGGGTCGCATTCCCACGGTTGAGGAGTATCTGGAGATTGTGAAGGAGAAAATCGACCCGTTCGCCGGTGAGTTGTACCGCTATCTCAACTTCAATGAAATTGAAGGCTTTGAGGATGAAGGTCGCGTGATTCCCATCGAGGAAATGCCGAAGATTGAGGATATTTTGGGCATTCCCGCGAACGTGTAACTCAGTTGTAGAATGGTGGGGTGGGCGATCGGGCCTGCCCTGCCCAGCGACAAGGAAAGCGATGCCAGCGAAGGATGTTTACCATGATGCGGTTAAAAATGCACTGATAAAGGACGGGTGGACGATTACTTTCGATCCGTATCTCATTAAGTATGCAGAGGTAAAATTAGTTGCCGATTTAGCCGTTGAAAAATCGATTGCCGCGACGAAAGGAGACCGGCAAATCGTCATTGAAGTAAAAAGTTTTATTGGGCGTTCTCCGATGCGTGAATTTGAAACGGCATTGGGTCAATATTTGATTTATCAAACCTTTCTGTCTGTCACCCATCCTGAGATTACTGTTTACTTGGCAGTTGGTCAAAGTATTTATGAAAGATTTTTCAAACAGGTCGCAATTCAACTAATTTTACAAAAGTTTCAAGTTTTCCTGTTAGTTTTTGATATAAAAAATGAGGAGATCTTAGAATGGATAAATTAGCTCATTATCAAGATATAGTCAAAAAAATCCTCACTCAATACGAAGAGATTTCATCCCAAGTTCCCGATCCTGATATCGATGAAGTTCTGATATTTGACGATAAAAGAAGCCAATATCTTTGGTTTAACGTCGGCTGGAAAAACGAGCGGCGAATCAATGCGGCTTCGGTGTATGTTCGGATTAAAAACGAGAAGATTTATATTGAGGAGGATTGGACAGAGGAGGGAATTGCCACAGATTTATTGAGAGAGGGAGTGCCGAAGGAGGATATCGTTTTGGCATTTCACGACCCGGAAACTCGTAAGTTGACTGAGTTTGCTGCGGTTTAGCATTATTGCGAGAACTGTTGAAGGCGGTGCGTGCGCTGCTAGGTGAAATTTCGACGGTGGAGGAGTAAATGGCGATCGTCAGCGAGAAGGTTGCACCGTTTGAGAATGACTGGTATTATTGTATTGTAATTTAATGAAAGTAAAGTAAAGAATTTAAAAGCAAGGTTAGTATGGTGTAGATCAGGTATATTTTTGAAATGCTGGTTAGTGTGCAATAGACAGATCAAGCTGTTTGATTAAGAAGGGTAAGTTTTGCTTGCTCTGCCAAAATAACTTCTTAGATTCAATCCTGTTATTAAGACTACTCTTATAAATTAGGAGTTTTCTAATGAAAGACATGCTAGAGTCACTCCTTGAGTTTACTCAAGACATGACGAATGCTTTGAAGAATGCTCAAAGAACAATTTCCGAGGCAGCAAATGATTTCTTAATAGCTTTATTAGAATTCCTACGCGATGCTCGCATATGGCTGTCTGAAGTTGCAGTTGAAATACGAGAATACCTAACAACACTATTTTCCTACCTCTTTGATTTAGGTATTTCCTTGGTTAAGGTAAGTCTTTTCTACATTCCGAGCATCGCTACTCTGATAATATATGCTGCGGGAAACTCTATTCTTTGGATTGTATTTGCATCTCTGTGGTTTATTCTAGTGCAGCGTCAACTCTAAGAATTAGGGTTAACGGGAGTATTGAGGTAATCTGTAGGGAGCGAGCCGGAGTCCCATGCAGAAAAAATACATTGTGCGCCTGACAGCAGAAGAGCGTCATCAGCTACAGGCAGTGATTA
>NZ_JAQNCQ010000185.1:0-32298 GCF_028368005.1 Geitlerinema sp. CS-897
CTGGTGACTGGTGACTGGTGACTGGTGACTGGTGACTGTTCCCCGTTTTATAGATTTTTTTGGCGAAAACGTTTGCAAACGAACGATTATAAGTACAATGTACTATAGGCTCGAGTGCCTCGAGCCTAGGATTATCGAGAAAACCGAACTTTTGTATCCTTCTCGAAACGACGACTTGTCCCTTGGGTGCACGCACGTCGCCGCTCGTTCTCGACGGTTGTGTAGAACTCAACACGCCGAACTGCTCCGTCAGGACGAGACGCTAGGAGCCGGCAGCCCCATACAGACTCGACGTGAGGCCGGATCGAAGTATCGGTTTATCTTAGCCCGTTCAATACACGAAACCGATCGATCGTTCCCTATGGCTCGAACGAAACCCCCTTCTGATAAAGTTCTAACCATCCGCCTGCCGACGGGCGAACTCGAACGGTTAGAACATTACTGTATCCAGCGGGGTAAAACGAAAACCGACGTATTGCGAGAGATGATTCGCAAACTGCGCGTTTAACTGTCGTCGAGGGCGGCGAGAACGGCTTGGGGTTGCAGTTTTTCTTTGAACCAAACCACTTTCACCGGAATGTCGTCGATGCGAACCCCAGCTTTTTCGAGGTTCAACCGCTCCGACACAGCTAAAACTAAGCGGCGATCGAGCGCTTGTCGTACTTGCGAAAATTTCTTTTTTAAATACTCCGGTCGCCAGTACCCGACAATTTCGAGCAAGACATCCCGTCCGTCTGGATGGACGAGGCGGAAGTCGGGAACCATGACGCTGCCGGGAATGGGAATTAAATCCACTTCCCGTTCGAGCTGCCAAGGGGTATCTAAGGTTTCCCAACGTTCGGCGAAGGACTGTTCGAGCATCGAATCGTAAGGTTTGCCCGCTGGATAGTGACTGACGAGACCACAATCGGAATTTAACGTGAAGCGACCGATGCGGGTCGTTTTTGTTTGGGGATTGCGGGTGTGTAAGGTGGCTTTGAGACTCCAGCGAGTGACGTGGAGTAACGCCGGAATCAGTTTGGCAATGGCTAAGCCGTAGCGAGTACTGGGTTTGAACAAACTCGTCGGGCCGTCGATGGTAATGGTAAAGCCGCAGTCGGCGTCTCCTTCGATGTAAAACATCAAACTGAAGAGTTTGAGGTAACGAAAGAGCAACTTATACTGACCGGGGACGTTGCGATGGGCGTTAATAATCACGTCGCTGGCGCGGTAGAAAATCCCCTGAACTTGCGAGAGGTTGTAATAGTGCAGGAGGTTTTCGGGGGTGAAGGGATCGAATTCGGTGAGGATGCGGTTTTCTTGTAAGTCGGCGTAGAGTCCCCGTCGAACAGCCTCGAGGGTGACGTCAGATTCGAGTTCGCGGCTGAGTTCTGTGGCGAGGCGATCGAGGGTGGTAACGGCAGACTGGCGACTGGGGACAGTTTGTGCTGAAAGGGCAAATACCCGCTGTCGCAGTTGGGGAGGATCGAGGGGACTGACGATCTCGAAGGTGCAACATTTGCTTTTGAGGAGGTGCGCCAGCCCCCGTCGCAGGCGATAATCGGGACTGTCGCCTTCCCACTCTTTCAGGCGGCGCGTGAGTTCTCCTTGGGTATCGTTGAGGCAGCTTAGAAAAAGATCGATCGCCGCCTGCGCCAGTTGTAAATGGCGATCGTCGAGGGGAAGGCGTTTGGGAGTGAGGGTTTCGCCGGTGTGTCGGTAGCTGAGTAAGTCGGTGGGTAACATGGCTGCAAAGTCAGGCGATCGTAGAAGCTCGAGTTTCTGTTATGGTTTTTTTAAACGTTTTGGATTGGGAGAGGGTGTGGCCTCGTGTCGTTTTTCGATCGCCTGACTTTGAATACGTCGTACCGTCAGTTTAACGCCGTTCGATCGACCCTGTTGGGAGGGGTTGTCGCCCTCGCCACGTTGACACCGCAGATGGCGATCGCGCAGATGGTGGATTCTCTGCCCTTCCCCCCGAATCAGCAAGCGGAAAACCTCGATCGCCGGGAACTGTTTCGCGAAGGAAACGACTTGTTTCGCGATCGCGACTACGAAGCGGCCGAAGCCATTTTCCGACAACTGCGCGATCGCTACCCCCAAGACTCCCTCGTTCGCTATAAACTCGGGAACGCGCTGTTTGCCCAATATCGCTACGAAGAAGCGGCCGAAGAATACCAAGAAGCGATCCGCCTCAATGAGGACCACGCTCTAGCCTACAACGCGTTGGGCGATCTCCGCGCCAGTCAAGGCCGTTTAGAAGAAGCCGTATCGCTCTACGAACGCGCTCTCGAGGTCAACGAAGATTACGTTCGAGCGTTGAAGGGGTTGGGAAGAGCCTTAGCTCGGCTTCAGCAATTTGAAGAGGCGATCGCGACCTTAGAAACAGCCTTAGATGTACTGGTCGAAGAGGGCGAAATCTGGGAGGCGATCGAAGTGGCACGACTGTTACAACAAGTTCGCCGCTGGCAAGACGTCATGTAAAATCTTCAGGGCGATCGCCTCGTCCTCATGTCCCAAATGACAATTGCAGCAGCGTTTCACTCCCGTTGCAACAACAGGATCGATCGCGCGGAGACCGACACCGACGAATCTCCTGCATAAAACTGACCGTCTTTGACAAACTGCGCCTTCGTCGTGTCCAACACCACCTTCCAACGATGGTGTTGCAAAACTGGCGGAAGCTGAAACTCTAACGACTCGTCGCGAGCGTTAAACAACAAAAAGAAACTATCGTCCATGACTCGTTGTCCCTGAGACCCGCGAGCGGGAAGGGCTTCTCCGTTGAGAAACACGGCGATCTCCTTAGTTGAGCCTTGCTGCCACTGTTCGTTGCTGACTTCCTCCCCATCCGGGTTAAACCATCCGATATCGGTGGCTTGAGACCCGTAAATCGCGCGACCCTGAAACCACTTACGGCGTCGGAATACCGGGTGACGTTTGCGAAAGTCGATTAACTGGCGGGTAAATTCCAATAAATTGGCATTTTCTCGGGGTAAATTCCAGTCGATCCAAGACAGCTCGTTATCTTGACAGTAGACGTTGTTATTTCCCCGTTGAGTGCGCCCCAACTCGTCCCCAGCCAGCAACATCGGCACGCCTTGGGACAGCATCAAGGTGACGAGGAAATTGCGCCGTTGGCGATTTCTCAGGCGCAGGACATCGGGATCGAAGGTCGGCCCTTCAATGCCGCAATTCCAAGAGCGGTTGTGGCTTTCCCCGTCTCGATTGTCTTCGCCGTTGGCTTCGTTGTGTTTTTCGTTGTAGCTGACGAGATCGTTGAGGGTGAAACCGTCGTGAGCGGTGATAAAGTTGATGCTGGCACTGGGACGGCGACCGTTGAATTCGTATAAATCCGAACTTCCCGTCAAGCGATAGGCAAATTCCGCCAGGGTTCCCTCTTCTCCACGCCAGAAATCGCGCACGGTGTCGCGATAGCGGCCGTTCCACTCCGACCAGAGTAAGGGAAATTTCCCCACTTGGTAGCCGCCGTCAGCGATGTCCCACGGTTCGGCGATGAGTTTGACTTTCGACAGGACTGGGTCTTGATGGATGATGTCGAAAAAGGCGGCGAGGCTATCGACTTCATACAGTTCGCGGGCGAGAACGGAGGCTAAATCGAAGCGGAAGCCATCGACGTGCATTTCCGTGACCCAGTAGCGCAAACTATCCATAATCAGTTTGAGAACTTGCGGATGGCTGACGTTGAGGGAGTTGCCGCAGCCGGTAAAGTCCATGTAGTAGCGGGGGTCGTCTTCGACGAGGCGGTAGTAGGTGGTGTTGTCGATGCCCCGCAGCGAGAGCGTCGGCCCGAAGTGGTTGCCTTCGCCGGTATGGTTGTAGACGACGTCGAGGAGAACTTCGATTCCGGCGGCGTGGAGGGCTTTGACGGTTTCTTTGAATTCGCGCACTTGACCCTCGGGGTCGTCGGCGGCACTATAGCCGGTGTAGGGGGCGAAGTAGGCGATGGAGTCGTAGCCCCAATAGTTTCGCAGTCCTTTCTCGACGAGATGGCCGGGTTGGGTGAGGAAGTGATGGACGGGCATGAGTTCGACTGCGGTGACGCCGAGGGATTTTAAGTAGGCGATCGCTGTTGGATGTGCCAGTCCCGCGTAGGTTCCGCGCAGTTTGGGGGGAATCTCGGGATGCTGGTAGGTAAAGCCTTTGACGTGCATCTCGTAGATGACGGTTTCGTGTTCGGGAATGTCGAGGAGGCGATCGCCGTCCCAGTCGAAGGACTCGTCTACGACGATCGCTTTGGGGACGAACTCAGTATCGTCGCGATCGCAAAACGATAGATCTTCGTTGGGGTCGTCCAAGAGATAGCTGAAAATTGCCTTGTCGTACTGAATTTCGCCATCGAGGGCTTTGGCGTAGGGATCGATGAGGAGTTTGTTGGGATCGAACCGATATCCCCGTTCGGGGTCGAAAGGCCCGTGAACTCGGAATCCGTAGCGTTGACCCGGTTCGATTTCTGGTAAGTAGCCGTGCCAAACGTAACTCTCGATTTCTGTTAACGGAACGCGGGTTTCGAGGCCGTCGCGATCGAACAAGCAGAGTTCGACTTGGGTGGCGCTTTCGCTGTAAATGGCAAAGTTTGTCCCGCGACCGTCCCAATGTGCGCCCAACGGATAGGGTTTACCCGGCCAAACTGTAACCTGCATCGATTTCCCTTTAGATCTTCTTTGTTTTAAGGGTAATACGAGATTCAGTTTTCGTTGCGTTACCGGTTTGTTTGCCGATCTAGTTGTTTTCTGTCGTCACGACGGCGCGTCCCAACTGCTTTAGGATTTGCAATACGGCATAGAGTTCGTTTCCGGGGTTCACCAGCGAAAACAGTCGCGAGTTGGTGTATTGCGTCACGGGTTGGCGAAGGGCTTTGAGAAACAAAAATTCGCTTCCGTTGACGATCGCTACGAGGAAGCTGCCGAGGAGTACCGAGAAGTGAATCACTTCAACGAAGACCACGCTTTAGCTCCCTCGGCGGGAAGCCCCACATTGCAGATGAAGATCGGCAGCTCGGGGAAGCTGTTTCCTTTAACGTTCACGGTATCCGTAAGTCCGTACTTGAGACAGGCGACAAAGAGCGACCTGTGGAAGACGGGTTGCTGCCAGGGTAACGCGATGCGTTACGGGGGTCAGGGCTGTCGCTTGCGGTAAGCCAAACCTTCCGAGGCTGAATAAGACCAAAACTGGGTTCGCGGGCGTGGCGGCGCTAGCCTGTGAAACTGGAAGCCCGCGCTGTATGCGAAGCTTTATTCGTCGGGTACTTCACACCGAACCCGCCGTCTACCTCGCTTCTTCGCGCAACCGCTCTACATCACGTATTGGGGGTGCGCCAAAGAGTCGTTTGTACTCCCGATTGAAGTGCGAGGAATCTTCATAGCCAACCCGGTAAGCAGCACTGGTGGCGTCGAGGTTTTCTCCCAACATCAGACGCCGGGCTTCCTGGAGTCGCAGTTGCTTTTGGAACTGCAAGGGACTCATGGCTGTAACCGCCTTAAAGTGATGATGGAAGCTGGAGACACTCATACCTAGTTCTCGAGCAATGGTTTCGATGCGGAGCGGTTGGTTGAAATCATTGCGAAGGCGATCGATCGCTCTAGCGATGTGGTGGGTATAGCCACCCAGAACAGCAATCTGACACAGCCGAGTACCTTGCTCTCCCATCAGGAGTCGATAAACGATTTCCCGCTCGATTAGAGGTGCGAGTACGTGAGCTTCAGTCGGTGAATCGATTAACCGAACCAACCGCACCACGGCATCCAATAGGTCTGCATCCAATGGACTAACATCGATCGCTTTTACATTAGACCCCTGTTTGGCTGGGGGATAACCTGCCTCGACCATGACTGAGCTAACCAGGCTGGGGTCGAGATCGAGACGAAGGCTCAGGTGTGGGTTTTCCTGAGTTGCGTCTAAAATTTGGCTGGCAATCGGCATTTCGATTGTCGCCAGCAGATAGTGCATCGGATCGTACAGATAGCGATCGCTGCCTAGAAGCACTTCTTTGCTGCCTCGAGCAATGACACAAAAAGCCGGGATAGAAATGCTATGAACGCATTCTGAAGGAAAAGAAGAGCGTTTGAAGTGTAATCCTTTTAGCGGCTCGATCGTTCCATCCTGGCGCAGGATCTGGGCAATTCTCTCTGTCAGTTCCTCTCGGTTGGCTTGCGATCGGTTGGCTTCGCGCGGGGCGTGAAGGTTGTTCGTCAAAGTGCGATCGCAGTTTTCACTCGTTCTTGCAGCGTTCATGTGGAATACCAATTCAAACAGATTTCACAACCATCAAAGCCCAGAAGGGTTTATCGGTAATAGTTCTGTAGAAAAATCTAGCGTGGCTGGCATTGAAATCGCCATAAGTTTGCAGGATCGTTCAACGATCCGAGACGATCGGCCTATTGCTTACCTTTCAGAATTCCTAGAATAAAGCCATGACAACGAAATAGGATTCCTGCTTTTTGCGGGCGCTCTGGATTTTTAGCCAATCTAACACTCAACTTCGATGGGGACAGCATTCGCCTGCAAGCTATCCACGAACAGAGGAATTTAAACATGAACATCGAGATCCGGCGGAATGGCTCCCAGCCTTCTGCCAAAGGGCCGGATGAGTATTTTTCCGGCACAGTTCGCATTGACTCCCTATTCCATGCACCCGACCCAGCCCGCGTGTCTGGAGCCAGTGTTACCTTTGAACCCGGTGGCCGAACCGCATGGCACACTCACCCACTAGGACAAACCCTAATTGTAACGGCAGGTGCTGGCTGGGTTCAGCAATGGGGTTCCCCCATTCAGGACATTAAACCGGGAGATGTGGTCTGGATTCCACCAGGACAGAAACACTGGCACGGAGCCACAGCCACCACAGCCATGACCCACATTGCCATTCAGGAAGCACTTGACGGCAAGCCTGTAGAATGGATGGAACAGGTCAGCGACCAACAGTTTGAAAGACAAGCTTAATGCTTTTGAAATAGTTTTCCATCAAGGGAAAAACTACCGAAGAGAATTTTGATAGTTTTTTCGACCCTGGTATGTAGGGTAAATGCCCGTATCCGACCTCTGGAAAGAGATTTCTCGATTTCAGACCCCTTTTTATGAATTTTGCCGAGAACTTTGACTCTGTAAGGGGTTCAACGTTTTTTTTGCATAGCAAGTTCGGAAGAAACTATAATCAAATCCGAAGAACCATAATTGGGAACTACAACATGACTAATCAGTCGCCCTTAACGAAAGACTCAAAAAACAAAAAGTCTGGTATTAGACTTACGGGAAACCAAAAAAGTTGGCTAATATCAGCCCATGTTATTTCAGGGGCAATTTGGTTTGGCACTGTCCTTTCTATGGTGGTTATGGTCGTTCATAATCTTAACACCACAAACGGCGATGAACTTTACGGAATTAATTCGGTTGTAAAATTATTAGATGACTGGGTAGTTATTCCAGCGGCTAATATAACTTTACTGACTGGATTATTAATTTGCTGGTTTACGGTTTGGGGATTCTTTAAGTTTTACTGGGTAATTGTGAAGTTGTTTATGACTGTCAGTTTAATTACTTTTGGAACTTTTTGGTTGGGTCCTTGGACAAATGCCATGACTGCTATTTCTGATGAAGAAAGATTACAAGCATTGAGCAATCCTCTGTTTATGTTTGATACTAAAGCACTCATTATCGGGGGATCGATTCAACTGATGAGTTTGGTTTTTATATTTATTATTTCATTTTTGAAACCTTGGGGAAGGCGAGATATTAAGGCAACAAGTCAACCTAAGACGTGAGCTGTTTAGATTAGAGAAGAAAGACGAATTTTGGATGGGTCTTCAGAGTTTGAGGTGATAAGCGGATTTTATGCCCGGTCAAAACCATCCCCCCTTAGCCCCCCGCTGCGTTGGGGTGTTGGGGGGATGGCAATGCGCCCCGGTTCAATTTCGTATTATTCATAACAAATTACACCGTAATCTCAGGAGACACTTTTGGATTGAGGAATTGGGGGGCATCTCAAATTTGTCGAAATATCGATTTAGAGAAACCCGGTATTTGGAAAACTTAGAGATACCGGGTTTCTGACGAATCGAAGTTTCCGTACTCAATTGAGCGGCTGTTGGATTTTGCTGTCACTCTATCCAAAACCAATATTTTTGTAAAAGTTACGCACTTATCGGTCGAGAAACCCAGTTTCTCGTTCTAAATCTGACACTAAAATAACAGAATTTAGCTCTTCGGAGTTTAGGGTGACAGAAAAACTAACTTCACTAGATTTCAAAGGTTTTGGCTCTCAAATTCTTGATTGTTTGTATTATGTTATACATTTGCAACTACAAACTTTGAAGACCCCAGAATTTCATCAAGAAACTGGGTTTCTGTGTAAGTCCTATGTTTGTAGACAACTGCTGTTATTATGCTGGGTTTTCTGATTAAAAAAACTGAATATTCAATAGCCAAAACCTTTGGCATATCGCGAAGTGAATTTGTTTTTCTGTTACTCTAAACTACGAAGAGCTATAGCATAATCATTGGAGTTGTGAACACCCTCTGTCTTTGGGATCGCCGTGCTACAGTACTTTCAGATTACAGAATTTCACGAATTAGTTAGGCTGGCTATATTGTGCTAAATTTCTAAATCTGAGAGTTATTAATTTATGATTTTGCAGAATTATACAATGATTTTAGACGATCGTTATATTCCTTCAATCTTAAAAGTCTTAAAATAAAAATAAGGCAATAAAAAATTGTGATATATTCAATGTTAAAAATTTAGATAGATTGGACTTTTTTCTTTGACAAGACTAACATCGTGCAAAAGAAAATAAAAATAGTTAAAACTGAAGAAAAAGCTGGGATGAAATCTCAGAATAAAATACTGATGTATTGACTCAAGCAAGAGAGGAATGAGATGATTAAAGACAAAGTTGTGATTATTACTGGCGCATCATCAGGGATTGGTGAAGCGAGTGCAAAATTGCTTGCAAACCAAGGTGCTAAAGTCGTATTGGGCGCACGGCGCGAAGCAAAACTCAAACAACTGTTTGATGAAATTCAAAATACTGGTGGACAAGTGGTCTATCAAGTGATGGATGTAGTGAACCCATCGGATAACACTGCGATCGTCGAGCTGGCGAAGGAAACATTTGGCGGTGTCGATGTGATTTTCTTGAACGCTGGTATCATGCCCAGTTCTCCACTTTCTGCGTTGAAAACGGATGAATGGAATCAAACGGTCGATGTCAATATCAAGGGTGTTTTAAATGGTGTTGCGGCTGTCTTGCCAACGTTTGTCAGCCAAAAGTCTGGGCATATTATTGCAACTTCATCGGTTGCTGGGTTAAAAGCTTATCCAGGGAATTCGGTGTATGGTGGGACGAAATGGTTCGTGCGCGAGTTTATGGAAGTTCTACGCATGGAGTCTGCTCAAGAGGGAACTAACATTCGTACTGCAACCATTTATCCGGCTGCCATCAACACTGAGTTGTTAGACCGGATTACGGACCCAGATACGGCTGAAAATATGACAGCGTTGTACGATCGACATGGCATTTCAGCCGATCGCGTCGCTAATGTTGTGGCGTTTGCAATCGACCAGCCAGAAGATACCAACGCGAACGAATTTACGATTGGTCCGACCACGCAGCCTTGGTGAGGATGTCAAGGCTTTGACACTCCCACGAATAGAATTGTGGGATTCTGGGTTCTCGGAAGCGATAAGTCCAGAGGCCAAGATCGCACCGGCGCGTTCGCCTCTATCTTTCGTAAGGATAGGGTTTACCCGGCCAAACTGTAACCTGCATCGATTTCCCTTTAGATCTTCTTTGTTTTAAGGGTAATACGAGATTTGGTTTTCGTTGCGTTACCGGTTTGTTTGCCGATCTAGTTGTTTTCTGTCGTCACGACGGCACGTCCCAACTGCTTTAGGATTTGCAATACGGCATAGAGTTCGTTTCCGGGGTTCACCAGCGAAAACAGTCGCGAGTTGGTGTATTGCGTCACGGGTTGGTGAAGGGCTTTGAGAAACAAAAATTCGCTTCCGTTGACGATCGCGCCGAAGCTAGGGCGATTTCCGTGAGGATTTGACAGCATATAGGTGAGTGCTTGGGGAAGGGCGCGAGTGACGGAAAAATCGCTGCGTTTGGATTCGATAACCAGCAACCACAGGCGGTTTTTTTGCACTAAAACGTCAATTCGTCCTCGAACAACCGTTCCTTCGTCTTCCAGTTCCAAGGTGACGCTGGGTTCGGTTTCGAGGTGAAACGGTGGACGATAAAATCCGGCTAAATCGAGTAACGGAGCGAGTACTACCATTTTGACGCTGTTTTTCAGCATCGGCGGATCTTCCATTAACGCGAGAAAGTTGTCCTTGACGCGATCGAGATACTGCTGTTCGAGTTCGATTAGATTTGGGTGAGTTTCTAACCATTCGGGAAAAAATTCTGGATCTGACGTTTGCTGAAGTGCAAATTTTTGTTTCAGCGTGCGAAGTGTCACTTGACTGGCGGGAATTGCACGTACCATATTTTTTTTGAATTTATTTTTTGGGCTGAATATTTAGCCTTGTTTTATTCATTTAAAACATCCATTTTAGCTTTCACGAGGCGAATTTCTTCGTAACTGTATTCTCCGCCACCTAAATATTCGTAAATTGGCTTGAGTGTTTCAGAATTTAAGGTGCGAACGGCACTGCGAATGACCTGTTGACGTTCTGGAGAAACAAGGCGATCGAGATCGATGTCTTCTCCAGTGCGAATTAAAACTTCGAGATGAGAAAGAACGGTTTTTGGGGAAAGATTGCGCTCTAAGGCAATGTCTTCTAACGCCATACCTTGTTGAAACAGGGCTAGAGTATGGCTGCGAGTATCGGAATATTGGTGATAAGATGTCGCTGAAGCTTTGACGGACGATCTCATCGACACCGAATTTTGTTTTCGCAAGTATTCGCGAATGAGACCCACAAAGCGATCGCCGTATTCTTCGAGTTTGTATTTCCCGACGCCAGAGAGTCTTGAAAAAGCCTTCAAGGTTTGGGGCTGCTGTCGTGCCATCAGTTGCAACGTGGAATCTGCAAAAATGGTGTAAGGTGCAACCGATCGCTCGTCGGCAATTTGTTTGCGAAGCGATCGCAACTCGAACAACAGCATTTCTGCATCGATCGCCCCTTGACTGCGGTTGTCGGTTTCTGTCACCGAGACTTTGCGCGGAACGGCGATTTCTACCTTGCGCTGTCGCCGCATAATTTCCCAACTGAGGGGATTGAGTTTCAACACTGGATAACCGTCGTCGGTTTCGTCCACAAATCCCCGTTGTTTGAGCGATCGCGCCAGTAATTTCCATTCTTCAGCAGTGCGATCTTTGCCGATTCCATAAGTCGAAAGTTGGTGGTGTCCGTATTTCTGAAGTTTGGGTTTGCGGGAACCGCGCAACACGTCGATGATGTGAGTAACGCCGAACCGTTCGCGACAGCGGGCGACGCAAGAAAGGAATTTCATCGCCTCGATCGTCCAGTCTTCGACGGGTTTAGGATGGCGACAGTTATCGCACTGTTGGCATTGGCGATCGAGTTCTTCGCCGAAATATCGCAGTTGAATGGCTTTGCGACATTCGGTACTTTCGGCGTAATCGATGACTTGGCGCAATTGTTGTTTGGCGATGCGCTGTTCTTGGGAATCGGGTTTTTGGTGAATAATCCACTCGACTTTTCCCACGTCGCCGTAACTAAAAAATAGGATACAGCGAGAGGGTTCGCCGTCCCGTCCCGCCCGTCCGGTTTCTTGATAGTAACTTTCGAGGGTTTTGGGGAGATCGTGGTGGATGACGAAGCGAACGTCGGGTTTGTCGATTCCCATTCCAAAGGCGATCGTGGCGACGATAACTTGCACGTCGTCGCGGATGAAACGGGTTTGGTTTTCCGCGCGATCGCGATCGCTCATTCCGGCGTGGTAAGGTAAGGCAGCAATCCCGTCGTCTTGGAGTTGAGACGCCAGTTTGTCCACCTGGCGGCGACTGAGACAGTAGACGATTCCCGAACCTCCCTGTCGGACGACTTGCAGAATTTCCGAGTAGGTGTTGCGGGTTTTGGGGCGAACTTCGTAGTAGAGGTTGGGGCGGTGAAAACTGGCGACGTGGATGTGGGGTTGGTTCAACGCCAGTTGTTGCACGATGTCTTGACGGACGCGATCGGTGGCGGTGGCGGTTAACGCCATTACGGGAACGTCCGGGTAGCGGTGTCGCAGTTGGGAGAGTTGGCGGTATTCCGGGCGGAAATCGTGACCCCATTCCGAGACGCAGTGGGCTTCGTCGATGGCGAATCCAGCCAGTCCGATTTGCGATCGCGCGGTATTGAGAAATTGGAGGAAATTATCGCTCAACAGCCGTTCGGGGGCGACGTAGAGAAGTTTGACGTCTCCGCTGAGAACCGATCGGGCGCGATCGCGAATTTCGATGCCGCTGACGGTACTGTTGAGAAAGGTCGCCCCGATGCCGTTGTTTTGCAAGGCTTGAACTTGGTCTTGCATGAGGGCGATCAGCGGCGATACCACCACCGTTACGCCGGGACGCAGCAACGCCGGGAGTTGGTAACAGAGGGATTTTCCGCCGCCGGTGGGCATAATCACCAGCAGATCGCGGTTTTGAAGGGCGGTTTCGACGATCTGTTGCTGGCCGGGGCGAAAGCGATCGTAGCCGAAATGTTGTTTGAGGGCAAACTCGAGGGATGTCGGTTGTGCGATCGGTGCGGACATGAACCTCCGAAGCTGACGGACACCCCTCTCATTTTAAGGGAGATGGGAACCAATCCTACTATCCCATCAAAATTACGTTGTCGATGACGTGAATCACGCCGTTATCGGCTTCGATATCGGCGCTGACAACGGTTGCGTTTTTGACTTCAAAGCTGTCCGAACAGTCGATAGAAATGGGCGCACCTTCGACGGAATCGAGGGCGGAAACGTTTTCGAGATCGGTACGAGTATACTTCCCGGCAACGACGTGATATTTAAGGATTCGTGCCAATTGCGGAGGATTTTGAACGAGGGTTTGAATCGTTCCGGGGGGAAGTTTGGCAAAGGCGTCGTCGGTGGGAGCGAAGACGGTAAAAGGGCCGGGACTTTTCAGCACGTCCACTAAGTCGGCGGTTTTAACAGCGGTGACGAGGGTTTCAAACGACCCCGCACCTACGGCAATGTCTACGATGTCAGGCATTTCGATCGCGTGTTTTTGTATACAAAAAAATATGCTATTTTACAGTATAAGCTATTAGCTAAACTTGTGATTTAAAGATTTAAATTACAAGAATAAAAAAAACTGAACGAAGCGATCGACCGAAAGGCAAATGGCGCGATCGTCCGACTTAGCTTCTCCATTACGCGCTCGAAATTTATGGAACACCTGCAACAACTGCTTCCAGACACGCCGATCGTTCCCTTTACGATTTTGCTGTTAGTCGTGCTGACGGTTCCCCCCTTATTCGAGCGATTGCGCCTCCCAGGACTTGTGGGACTGATCGCGGCCGGGGTGGTTCTCGGAACGGACGGGTTGGGATTTCTCGATCCCGACGCGGACTATATGATGCTGTTTACAGACATCGGTAAGATTTATCTGATGTTCGTGGCCGGTTTAGAAATCGATCTGGCGGAATTTCGTAAGAAAAAGGATCGATCGCTCGGGTTCGGCCTCGCCACCTTTGCCGTTCCCCTGTTGATGGGTACGGCCGTGGCGACGATCTTCGGTTTCGGCCCGAACGCTGCGATTCTCATCGGGTCTTTAATGGCTTCTCATACCCTGCTGGGCTATCCGATCGTAACCCGATTGGGGGTCGGTGGCAACGAAGCCATTACCGTGACGATCGGTGCGACGATTTTCACCGACATTGCTGCCTTACTCGTCTTGGCAATTTGCGTCTCGATTCACGCCGGGGAGTTTTCGGCCACCAGTTTGGTGGTGCAATTGGTCGCCTTGGGACTGTACGCCGTCGCCGTACTGGTCGGCTTGGACTGGGCGGGGAAAGAATACTTCCGCCGCACCGGAGACGAGGAAAGCAACCAGTTTTTGTTCGTGTTGTTGGCGGTGTTCGTGGCGGCGGTGGGATCTCAACTGATTAACGTCGATAAAATCGTCGGGGCGTTTTTAGCGGGTTTGGCCGTCAACGATGTGGTCGGACGGGGGCCGGTAGAAGACAAAGTGGAATTCGTTGGCAGTACCCTGTTTATCCCGTTTTTCTTCGTGGGAATGGGGTTACTGCTGGATGTTTCGGCGTTTCTCGAAAGCTTTACCAGCAATTTCGGTTTGATGGTGGCGATCGTGGTGACGCTGCTGGTGAGTAAGTTTCTCGCGGCAATGGCGGCAAAACTGCTCTATCGGTACAGTTGGCCGGCGACGATGACTATGTGGTCGCTGTCGATTCCCCAGGTGGCGGCGACGTTGGCGGCGGCCTTAGCAGGGAATCAGGCGGGATTGTTGCCCGAGTCAGTGTTTAACAGCGTCGTGGTGTTGATGCTGGTAACGTCGGTGGTGGGGCCGGTGGCGACGTCCCACTTCGCCCGGAAACTTCCCCTGTCTCCTGCTACAGCGAAACCGCCGGAACCGGAAACCTCCCCCTCGATTCCCTTTTTTCACTCGGAAAAGCCGTTTACGGTGTTGGTTCCGGTGGCGAATCCCCTCACCGAACGCTATTTGATCGAGATGGCGGCGATTATCGCCCGTCAACGGGGGGGATCGATCGTGCCGCTGTCGATCGCGCCGGCCCACGCCCACATGGACGAACCGGAGTTAGATGCGGCGATCGCGCGGGGAGAACGGCTGTTGCAACGGGCGTTAGATGTCAGTCAAGAGTTCGAGGTCGAGGCGACCCCTCGCATCCGCATCGATAGCGACGTCGCCCACGGGATCAGTCGTACCGCCCGCGAACAGAACGCCAGCGCGATCGTCATGGGATGGAACGAAAACATCGGGATTCGGGCGCGGTTGTTTGGAAATATCATCGACAGCGTGTTTTGGTCGTCTCACTGTCCGGTGGGGGTGATGCGCTTGTTGGACGAACCCTCGAACATCCATCGCATTCTCGTTCCGGTGAAAAGTTTCGCCCCGCAAGTGTTGGAAGCGATGCGGTTCGCCCAGTTGTTCGCCGCCTCTAACGATGCGGAGTTGACGTTGCTGCACGTGTGCGATCGCCTCACGACTCCCGAACAAATCGAGGCTTTCGAGTCGTCGCTGATGGCGGTGTTTTCTCAAACTGAAGTCCAGGTGAAAGCGGAAATCAAGTCCATCGTTCACGACGATATCGCTCAGGCGATCGTCGAAGCGGCGCGATCGACCGAAATGGTGGTCTTGTGTTCCCGTCGTCGCCGAACGGCGGGGGGATTGGCGGTGAGCGACGTCGCCGAAAAACTCCTCAAGCAACTCAATTGTTCGATGGTGTTATTTGGCGAACCGCATTGGTAAACAGGCGGTGCGTGACGCGGGAATGTCATTTTACGGTGGGGGGCGGCATTTTTGCGCCCGCGTCACAGCACCCTACGGTTCCTTTCTCCATCTCTTCATTATCTCATCACTTCCCGGTGGGGGCGGTGCGTGACGCGGGAATGTCATTTTACGGTGGGGGGCGACATTTTTGCGCCCGCGTCACAGCACCCTACGGTTCGGGTTAATTGACTTCGTAACCGAACTTGTTGGGATCGACATCGCTTAAATCGAGATCGGCTAAGCCGTATTCCGCCCAGCGGCGATCGACCATTTTCGCGACGTCGGGATCGGATTCTAACGGTTCTCCCCATTCGTGTTCGGTTTCGGGGGGAACTTTCGTCGTGGCGTCGATTCCCATGCGTCCGCCCAACCCCAGTTTTTCGCTGGCAAAATCTAAGGTGTCGAAAGGGGTGTTTGGGAGGATAAAGACATCGCGACTGGGATCGACTTTTGAGGAAATCGCCCACACGACCTGACGGGGATCGCGGATGTTAATATCTTTGTCTACGACGATGACGAATTTCGTATAGGTAAACTGCGGCAGGGCACTCCAAAAGGCTAAGGCGGCGCGGCGGGCTTGACCGGGATAGGCTTTGTCAATGGAGATAATCGCCGCTTTGTAACTCAGGGCGTCCATTGGTAGGAAGAAATCTACGATTTCGGACACCTGCTGCCGTAAAATCGGCGTGTAAATGCGGTTGAGGGCGATCGCCATCATCGCTTCTTCTTTCGGCGGACGACCGCTAAAGGTGGTGAGATAGACGGGATCTTTGCGGTGCGTCATGCAGTGGAAGCGAATCAGGGGCGAGTCTTCTACACCGCCGTAATAGCCCATGTGGTCGCCAAAGGGTCCGTCGGGAAGCATTTCGCCGGGGGTAATCGTTCCTTCGAGGACGAATTCAGATGCGGCGGGAACTTCTAAATCCAGGGTTTTGCATTTCGTCAGGGGAACCCCGGAACCGCCGTAAAGTCCGGCGAACAGCCATTCTGATAAGTCTACGGGAATCGGTGTCGCCGCCGCCATGAGAATCAAGGGATCGACGCCGAGGGCGATCGCAATTTCCAGTTTTCGACCCCGTTCGGCGGCTTTCCGCAGATGTCGCGCCCCGCCGCGAACTGAGAGCCAATGTACCGTCATGGTATTGTTCGATTGCAACTGCAACCGATACACGCCCACGTTGGGGGTTCCGGTTTCGCAGTCTTTGGTAATGACCAATCCCAAGGTGATAATTTTCCCTGCATCGCCGCAATAGGGGCGAATCATGGGGATTTTGTTGAGATCGAGGTCGTCCCCTTCTACGACGACTTGTTGACAGGGGGGAAAGAAATCTCGCCCCGGCTTGGCTTTCACCACGTCGAAGAGGAGTTTTCCGAATTCGATGGCTTGAGATATCTTTTTCGGAGGTTTGGGTTGTTGTAACATCCCCAGTTTTTTGCCGAGTTCTTCGAGTTCCTGGGGTTTTTCCATGTTCATCGCCCAGCACACCCGCTGTTCGGTTCCCAACAGGTTCACGGCGACGGGAAAGTCTGCGCCTTTGACGTTCTCGAACAGGAGGGCGGGGCCTCCGGCTTGCAACATCCGGTTGGAAATTTCGGCGATTTCTAAGTCAGAATCGACTAAAGCGTCGATGCGGCGCAGTTGTCCGCGTTCTTCGAGTAGGTTGAGGAATCCCCGTAAGTCTCTTGCCATGCTTTACGTTTTGTTACGGTTGCGTTTTCTTTATTATCGGGGATTTGGAAGAGGACGCGGCGGACAACGGCTTGGAATTGACGAGACCGATCGATTGCTTACAATCGCTTAAAAGGGATCGCCCTGTTTTCTGAAATACTGAGAACTCCTATGTCTGACGGAATTAACCGCATTGTCTTCGTTCCCCCACCGCAACTCGACGATCGCATCGAGACGCACCATGTCACCCGCGAGTTTCATCGAGAAGTTGGATATCGGCGGGATTTCGAGGCGTATTGTCAGTGGTACTACGAAACCGCCGAACGCCACCGTCAGGAATTCCAGAAAATGCAGGGAGATATCAACCTTTTTGGCTGGTTTTCCCGCCGTCGTTGAAATTGCAAGAGACAATTAGTCGGTTTCGCCGTTGACGAGTACCACGGGAACCGCACTCGTTTCTAACACGGTTTGCGAGACGGAACCGACTAAAACCGTTTCCCAGGCGTGATGTCCCTGTTTGGCGATGACAATATCGGTGACGCGGCGCGATCGCGCGACAGTGGTGATAGTTTCGGGAATGACGCCGGGTAAGACGAGGAAGTCGTGGCGAATGTCAGCCAGGAGTCGTCGAATCTGCGATCGCAAATAGTGTAAGTCTTCTTCTTCGGGGCGATCGCTCACGTGCAACACCAACACGTCGCCGTCGCTGCGACGGGCTAAATCCGCCGCTTTCGCCAAGACCCGAGGTGCCATTTCCGAGGTATCGATCGCCGCTAAAAACACTGGGCGTCCGATGGTGGCGACTTTTGTGGGATCGACGGTTCCCCGTTCTAACAGCATCGGCGCAAAGGTTTGCGTCGCCCAAGCCCCCACGGGAGCCGTTACCAAAATCGAGAGCGCGGCTAAGGCTAGGATAACATCGCCCCCTTCAATGCCTCGCGTCAGGGGAATCGCGCCGATCGCGGCTTGAACGGTCGCTTTCGCCATATTTCCCGGTAACAGAAACAATCGTTCTTTGCGATTCCAGTCGCTTCCGAGGGTAGACAGCCACCAACCGATCGATCGCCCCACGAGTAACCCTACCGCTAACAACAACAATCCCGGTAACAACACCGCCTCTAACACCTCAAGCTGCAACGTCGCCCCCAACAACACGAACAAAACGATTTCGGCGATCGTCCAGAGGGCGTCGAATCCCCCCCGCAACCGTCTCGCCAAGGGGGTGTCGAGTTCGATGAGGAAAAACCCCATCGACATCACCGCCAAATAGCCGGAATAGACGGGAACGGCTTTGTCTGCAATGGTTAAAAATAACGCGAGACAGGCGGCGATCGCGACATCTTGAACGGCGGTTTGCGTCCAATTTTGTTTGACGAGAACCGACACCAACAATCGGGCGGCGAGATAGCCGAAAACCACGCCTAATACGATTTTGAGAAGGACTTGTAAGGGGAGAAGTTGCACGGGAGACAGGGAAATCGCCCCCAGAGTCAACCCGGTTTGCGTTTGTTGTTCGAGGAATCCCAGTAACAGGCTGAACACCAACAACAGCAAGACATCTGAGAGGGCGCTTCCCGTTAAAATCGCGTCGGGAATCCCTTTTTCGACGCCCCACCCGAGACTTTTGAGGCGCAACATCCCCGGAACGATGACGGCGGGGGATTCTGCGCCGATGATACAGCCGAGAATCAGCCCCGTGGGAACGTCGAATCCGAACAGCAGCGTGGCGGCGACGGCGACGACGAGGGCTTCAGCGGTGGCGGGGAGAAATCCCAAGCGCAACGCGACGGAACCTTGACGGGCGAGTTTGTCGCGATCGAGTCCCAATCCCGCTTTCATCAGTACGATGGTCACGGCGACGGTTCGCAAATCGTCGGCGGAGGTGAGAACCTCTGGACTCAGAACGTTTCCGATTTGAGGTCCGACGAGAATTCCGATAATAATGGTGCCGACGAGGGGCGGAAGTCCGAGGCGACGGGCGATTTGACCTCCGAAAAACCCCATCGCGAGAATCCACAAAGCACTGGCTAACATTCCGTTCTCCTTGAGACGTTGAGTCGAATTTCGTCGTCTGGAGGTTCGGAACGCACGTTAAACTAGCTCCTACCCTCCAGTTCGACCTGGAAGTGTAGGAGCCATCAGCCTTAAACTCTGCCGTTTGCGGCGGTTTGCAGGCGGTTGGGGCGAGCTCCATCGCCCGTTTTGAAAAAAAACTTATTTTTACAATACCACTGCCACAGGGCTAAAGGAAAGCCTTGCTGAGTCGAATTCCTCGTTCGGACAAACTTCTAGGTCAAAATACTCAGCGTTCGATCTCAATTACAAATTTCTGCGATCGCTATTCTTTTTAACGGTCGGCGATACGAGATAAAGGCGATCGCAAGATTCGCTAAAATCAAAGTGTAATTCGATACGAAAACGATGACCAGTCAATCGATCCCGATCTCGATGGAAACCGCGATCCCCACGAACGATCTCGATCGAACCTCGATCGAGTCCGTTATTTTTGACTTTGACGGAACGATCGCAGATACCTTAGAAACCATCGTCGAAATTATCAACGATCTCGCTCAAACCTTTGGCTATCCCGAGGCGAGTCCTGAAGTCGTCGAACATTATAAAACTCTCAGCTCTCGTCAAATTTTGAAGCAATCGGGAATTTCCTATTTTCAGCTTCCTTGGGTGATTTTCAGAGCGCAACGGCTGCTGAGCGAACGAATCGATCGCCTTAAACCTATCGAAGATATCGAATCTTCTTTAGTTGAATTAAAACTCGCCGGGTTTCAACTGGGGATTTTAACCTCAAACTCTCAAAAAAACGTTCGCAAATTTTTAAACGCCAACGGACTCGAACAGTATTTCGATTTCGTCTATTCTGGATTGACCATTTTCGGAAAAGAACGGCTGTTTCGCAAAACCATACGCCGAGAAAACCTCGATCGCGATAGCATCGTTTATATCGGCGATGAAACCCGCGATATCGAGTCGGCGAAAAACGTGGGAATTAAATCGATCGCCGTCAGTTGGGGATTCAATTCTCGCGAAGCCTTATCAAAGTTCGACCCCGATTTCGCCGTCGATTCTCCCCAAGAACTCCTAGACGCGATTCGCTCTCTATAACCTATCAATTCTCCGTGTCCTCTGTGTCTGGTGTGGTGAACTTTAAAAATCCAACTTTTGTCTCGAAAACTGCAAACTCCCAAACACCACCAAATTTTCCCCCAATAACTCCAAAAACTCCTCAAACGCAATCCGAAACGGTTCCGCGTCGAGCCAACCGAAAGGCTGAAACACCCAATACGATAAAAACCCCCCTAAAACAAACACCGCCAAACCCACCGCTGCGGTGGCAGTTTCTCGAGGAAACTGTCGCCACAACCGCCAAAAATCCCACGAACCCAACAGTAGCAGCGACACCAACAAGCCGATATAAATCCCGAACCATTCATCAGACTGGAGAGGAAGATACCGGTGAAGTTTCAAATGAACTTTGAACACCTCATCGATCGCCGCGTAACCGAGAAAAACTGCGATCGCCACCAAAAACCCCTTTGACGGCGGCGGCGACACCCGCGACACCAGCAACACCACGGCGATAACCGAAATGACGAACAGTTGTATCGCCTGCAACCAGGAGGGAATCGTCATGTACCCGTTCATATCGAAAGGAGGATACGGCGTTCCCGCAACGTTTAAACTTATCAGGTAAATCGCGACGATGGCGACTTCGAGAGCGATCGCCACAAAAAGCCATGTTTTCATGGGTGGAAATAATCGTAAATTTCTTGCGCTAAGCGAACTCCAATTCCGGGGACTTCCGCCAACTGTTCCGGCGTCGCTTGCATTAAATATTCGATCGAATGAAAATGAGCCAATAACGCTTTCTGACGTTGAAACCCCAACCCCGGAATTTCATCGAGACGCGATCGCCGCATTCGTTCTGTCCGCTGCTGTCGGTGGAACGTCACCGCAAACCGATGCGCCTCGTCTCGCAACCGCCGCAACAACTGCACCCCCGGCTGTTCCGCCTCCGTCTCCAACGGCTGCGAATCCCCCGGAACGAAGATTTCCTCTCGCTGTTTCGCCAAACTCACCACGCAAATCTCGTCCAAAATTCCCAACTCCCGCAACGCTTCGACGACGGACGACAGTTGACCCTTTCCTCCATCGATGACGACAACATCCGGGTAATCTTCCTGCGACGAAATCTCCTGGGAGGGAAGTTTGGCGTAATTGCGAAAGCGGCGGTGAATCACCTCCGCCAAACTCGCGAAATCGTCGGAATGTCCCGCTGTCACCTCTGGGTTGCGGATTTTATAGCGGCGATAATGCTGCTTTGCGGGGAGTCCCTCGAGAAATACCACCCGCGACGCCACCGCATCGGAACCCTGAACGTGGGAAATGTCGTAACACTCTAACCGTCGCGGAAGTTCGGGAAGATCGAGAATTTCCGCTAAATCCTGCATGGCTTCGGCGTTGCGGCTGTCTTGTCGCTGCATTCTCGCCAGTTCGTAAGCGGCGTTGCGTTCCACCATCGCCAAGAGTTCGGCTTTTTGCTGTCTTTGAACCACTTGAAGGGTGACTTTTCGTCCTCGTCGTTGCGTCAACCAGGTTTCGAGAAGTTCGGTTTCGGGGAGTTCGTGACGAACCAGGATTTCGGAGGGAACGGCGACGGGTTCGATCGCCTGATAGTGTTCTTCTAATACTCGTTGTAAAATCGCACCGGGTTCCCCTGACGTCGAAACAAATCCCAACCGTCCGACGAGTTTTCCGGCGCGAATTTGAAACAGTTGAATGCAGGCGTGACGCTCTCCAATGCTGACGGCTACAGCGTCTCGGGAGATGCGATCGTCGGGAAGTGCAACTTTTTGGTCTGCACCGAGAGATTGTAACCCGAGGATGCGATCGCGCAACGCGGCGGCTTTTTCAAAGTCCAACCGTTCGGCGGCGTGGTTCATTTGTTGTGTCAAGGTTTCGAGAAGTTCTCCGGTTCGTCCTTGGAACACCATCGCCACTTTCTGGACGATTTTACGATAGTCTTCGGGGGAGATTTTTTCTTGACAAACACCGGGACAGCGTCCGATGTCGTAATTTAAACAGGGACGGTCTTTAAACAGGGGTTTGGGACGTTGACGCAGGGGAAAGATACGTTTGACAGTTTTGAGGGTACTCCGCAACAATCGCGTATCCACGTAAGGACCGTAATAGCGATCTTTAGCGTTGGCGATGCGACGTTTTCGGGTGATAAAAATTCGGGGGTAATCTTCTGACCACGTGATGCAGAGATAGGGATATTTTTTGTCGTCTTTGAGGAGAACGTTAAAGTGGGGTTGGTGTTGTTTGATGAGGTTGGCTTCTAACGCCAAAGCTTCAGCTTCTGTGTCGGTGACGATGAATTCGATATCGTACACCTGACGTACCATCATGGCGATGCGATCGCTCAGTTGTTGGGAGTCGCGGAAGTACGATCGCACCCGCGATCGCAGTTTTTTGGACTTTCCGATATAGAGGATGCGATCGGCTTCATCGCGCATGAGGTAAACGCCTGCTTCGGTGGGAATTTCCTGTAAGCGGCGTTCGAGGCGATCGGGGGTTTGGACGAGGGGGGTTCGATGGGGGGTGGCGGTCATTCCGACATCGATATCTGGGTTCTGTTTGTATTGTAAATAATTTACGCAATTCTGGTTTTATAGTTGTAGCTAGCTGGGGTTGAGATTAACAGTTTTCGATACGGGGTTCACCACAGAGACACAGAGGACACAGAGAGTTTTGAGTTTTATGAGAAATTTAATTCTTTATATCGAAACGATCGGGTGCATCTCAATGGATGTAGAAATATGAATTTGAGGTAGGTTGAGTGGGTGCATCTCAAAAATGTAAATTTATCAGATCGGAGTCTCTCGACTGAATTGAGCTGTTGTTGGGTTTGGCGATCGCTCCACCCATGAACGGCAGCGTTGCTGAAGTCCAAACTACCCCAAACTCATATTTTTATAAAAGTGAGATGCACGCGATCGAAAAGATAAAATACAAAGCAGTTACGTGATTTCCGAGTGTCCTAGTGCATACCTAAGTTTAGCCTCCTTCTCATGCCACCTTTTCCAATACGAAAAACTTTTCAGAATTCGTCATTCCCAAAGGATTGAATCCTACATCTGCAAGCATTTTTAGAAATACAGTATCTCTGTAGAATCCTAAAGTTAACGTTTCTTCCGCAAGGAGGCTCTCCTGTTTCCGAAAAGAATAGGTCTTTTTGAGGAAAAAGTGATCTGAGCCGCCGTTATACTTTCCCATTCTTTGAGAGTAGATAATCCCATTAGTTAACTCAAGGTCTCGGTCTTCGTGAGGTGGGTGGACACTTAACAACAAAAGTCCACCACGTTCGAGATGATTAGCGACATTTTGCAATCCACGAAAGTCGTTCTCTTTGTTGAACAAATGTGTTCCTAACAGTAACTCATTGTTCGATTGAATGATGACCCATGTGCCACCACTTGAAATAGCAGCATCGAATTTGTAATCCAGGTTCATTTCCGCCACGTCACACTCTATTATCGGAATGCTATTGGATAACCGTTTTTTGGCAATTCTTATCATTTCTGAGCTGAAATCTATTCCGACAAAATCATAGGTTGGATCGAGTTGAAGTAGTGCTTTAGCCATCTGCCCTGTGCCAATACCAAGTTCAAGTATCCTTTTTCGTTGACCGATCGCGGAGCGAATGGCTGTTGCCAATAATTCATGATTATAGTAACCACCATCCATTAACAAGTCGTAGTAATCAGCAATTCCTTGGTAGTAACTCATAAAGACATAATCCTTTCTACAGCAATTTTATCAACATGATGCCTAACGGTTGTCATCAGCGGAGCGAGATCGTTGTTCGGATGGAACACGTGCCTAACCCTGCGCGTCCACAACTGGTCAGAATTTGACCTTTCAACGACGATCGACACACCACTTCATATTTGAGCTAGGTACATCTCTCTTTTATGAACACACGATTTAGGCAATTTGTCAACATTTTTCTCAAAAACTACCAGAAAGTAATTTAATTCTTTAAGTATTTATATTGATTGTAAAACTGATATACACTCTTCAATTTTGACTAATTTTAGTCAATCTATTTTTATGAAAATTTTGTTTTTTGATTGAGTAAATTGGCTACAAAATCAGATAAGATTAGCCTGGCTTTTAATCAGAAGAAATGAGTACAATCTCATTGTTTTTTGCCGCTTCAGCAAAAAAATCATGAATATACTTTAAAGTACGTTTCAAAAACTCCCAGTCCTCTTCGTCCCATTTATCAGATTGTGCGTAAAGTTCGAGATCTTCACGTTCGTTAAATCGGATTCGTAAGTCTATTTCTGGTAACTGAGCGATAGCGATCGCAATCTCTTTCACTTCATCGGGAGTAAAATAGCGCACGTAACCATAGGTGGCTTCAAACTCTGTTTCTGTTCCTCCAAATATGACTTGATTTAACGGCGGTTCGGCAGAGGAGCGATCGCAAGCGACTTCACCAGTCAAAAGATAGTGAATAGCTTGCCACTCTTTTTCGATAGAAAGCCAGGTTTTATTTAGATCGAAATTATCCTGATAGACGCTCGATTGCTTGGACAAAGAGGATTTTATTTCATTGCTGAACTCAGAAGGTAGTGTTTCACTAATCAACAAATCCAATAATAAATCTAACAATTCAGATCGATCGATCTTTCCACTCTCTCCATAGAAAAACTCTAGAGCCAATTGAGAATTGGCTTGAATCTCTAAAAATTGAGCCTTAGATATACGTCTATAGCTCACAGTGATGCCCATTTTAATTCTAGGCTCTGGGTTTTAGATTTTAACAACGGAAATATTTTAACATTCAAGATATTCTACCTCAACTCAAAACGGTATATCTTCACTAGGAGTTGTCTCTTCAATTTCTGAATCGCCAACTGCACCATATTCTTTTAATAATCGAACGACTTCTCTATGTCTTGAATCTCGAGCTAAATCCAATGCTGTTTTTTTGTCGAAATTTTTAGAATTTATATCCTTAATTCCAGATTCAAGAAGAACTTTAACTGTATCGAAACAATCATTTTTTGCGGCTAGCATAAGAGCTGTATATCCTTCAAAAAAGAACTGACTAAAATTGAAACCAGCTTCAATTAAAAATTGAACAATATTAGATCGATTTCTATATATTGCATTAACAAAAGATGATTTGTCGAGAGTGGCTCCAGCATCAATTAAAATACGAACAATTTCAAATTTTCCATAAAAACAAGCTTCACATAAAGCGGTTTTCTGATTAAAAGCTACACCATTTACATCAATGCCTTCCTCAATTAATGCTTCAACTGTTTTAATATCTCCTGTAGATGCAGCGACAATTAAATCTTGCATATTCATCTGTTCTTGTTTGCGAGCTATGGCTTTGGGAAGCTCTTCAATTGCTCTCAATCGATCTTCTTCACAAGGCACTAAAGGAAGTAAGTATTCTACAATATTTTGATATCCTGATTTTGCAGCAATCAATATATTTGTTTCTTTGATTTCATCATAGTCATTATTACTAAAATCTACAGAAATCTCTTCATCTACAAAAGCCCCAGCTTCAATCAACGTCGTGACTAAATCCAAGTTTCCTCTATAAATAGCCAGAGTTAGAGGTGCTGTACCATTTATATTCTGTGGAGCGTTAACATCGGCGCCAGCTTCAATGAGTAAATTGAGTATTTCCTTATTTTCTTTTTTTATCGCTAGATTTAAAGGAGAGTCAGGCTCGAAATCGTAAAAGCGAATTCCATTGGGATTAGCACCTGCATTCAAGAGCATTTCCACCATTTCCACTTGTCCTAATCTTACAGCAGCCACTAAAGCATTATCGTATGGTGTTTGCTGAAAGTTGACATTTGCGCCTGCTTCGATGAGAACTCGTAAACCTTCTATCCACTTAATTTCGACAGCATAAGTTATAGGAGGTAGCGTTGTTTTTGGGTCGAGAAAGTCTATGGATTTTAGATTTTTTAGAGCTGCTTTTAACTCTTTGACATCACGACGATCGAGCAATTTAAAAAGATTTCTCTTTTTGGGTTTATCCATTTTTTGATTATCCTATATTGTAGATTTTGGCTCTTCCGAGCCGAACCTAGCGTGTAGGGTAAAATGCTGTAATCTTCGTCTGGCAATGAATTTCACGATTTTCATGAATAACTTTAAATGAAAGTTCCGCCCAGTAAGGGGTTCATCGATTGCTTACACAGTAAGTACTGAATTGAGCTGTTGTTGGGTTTGGCGATCGCTCCACCCATGAACGGCAGCGTTGCCGAAGTCCAACCTACCCCAAACTCATATTTTTATAAAAGTGAGATGCACCCCTTCCCGAGTCGTTTTATTCTAGAGATGACGAATTCGTTCGACCACGACAATTGTTTGAAGTCGAGTTCTCGATAAAATAGAAAACGTCGAGCGTTAAAACAAAAGGAGGAATCTCGCTTGTCTCCGGTACGAGTTCGCCAACACGTTAACCCCCTCAGTCGTAAATACCAACAACCGATCGCTATCCCAGATTGGTCGAACATTTACCCCAATTTAACCCAACCCCTGCACCTCGATATCGGTTGCGCTCGGGGTCGGTTTCTGTTTGAATACGCTCGAATCGAGCCGAATTGGAACTTTCTCGGCTTAGAAATTCGCGAACCCCTGGTGGACGAAGCGAACGACTGGCGCGATCGCACCCACCTCACCAACCTCCACTATCTCTTCTGTAACGTCAACATCTCTATCAAACCCATCCTAAAATCCCTTCCCCAAAACGTCCTCAAACGGGTTTCGATTCAATTTCCCGATCCTTGGTTCAAAAAACGCCACCAAAAACGCCGTGTCGTTCAACCGGAACTGGTGGAGGATTTAGCCAAATACCTGGTTCCCGGTGGAGAAGTCTTTCTTCAATCGGATGTCGAAGAAGTGGAAGTGGAAATGTGCGATCGCTTCGTCGAACATCCAGCCTTCCGTCGAACTTGCGAAAATTGGCTTCCCGAAAACCCACTTCCGGTTTCCACAGAACGGGAAATCGCCACCCACAACAAAGGCGAACCCGTCTATCGCGCCATTTTCAAACGGGTTGCGTCGGAAACCTCCGAGTAATTTCACGGACGCGATCGCCATACGCCACCTCATCGAACACCGCATCGCCATCGTCAAACGTCAAATCCGCCGCCAACTCGATCCACGATCGACATCCGCCATACTGCGGTAAAACGGGAATCTCTCGCGGTTCCCGGAGGCGGTAAACTCTCAACAACAGTAAAAACAGGGGTTTTTCCGGTTTCCACACCAGGCGATCGCGGACAAACTGACGGTTCCACACGAACTCGTCTGCGACCGTTTCGGCGGTTTCCCAACTCTCGACGAGAAAACGATGGGTAATCTCGGCCCGGCCGGCGATCGCAACTGTTTTCGGACGCCAACCCGATTCAACTGGCGTGACGGTGGCGGCGTATTCAGGTTTGAGGAGTTCCGGCTTTTGATGTTCGTAAGTCGGATACAAAAACGCGCGATCGCACTTCACTTGAAACGATTTCTCTTTTTCCCGAATTCCCCCTTTTCGCAGCAAAGCGACCGTTTCGCCTCGCAACAAGGCGTCTACCGCAACAGACCATTCCTTCAGTGCAAACACCGCCATTTAAGATTTGATATAGCAGTTCCAAATGGGTCGTCAAAAATTAAAACACCCGAAAAAATCTGATTCCCCGTTCCCCGTTCCCTTTATCCCCTTTTTATCCCAATTTTGTTACACAACTGATTTAGGGTTGCTATAGTTGAGAACGGGGAGTCTCTCGTTAACTCAGTCCCAAGACTTCGCCGTTTCCAGAGACGACTTCTCCAAGGACGAAGGGATCGAGATTTTGGGTTTTTAGGGTTTCCAAGGTGCGATCGACCCCATCGGGAGAGACGACGACGACGAAACCCACTCCCATGTTAAAGGTATCGAACATATCCGACTGTTGCACGTTTCCTGCCTCGGCTAACCATCGGAATACCGGGGGAATGTCCCAAGCGGCGCGATCGATGGCGATCGCCCGATTTTCACCCAAACAACGGGGTAAGTTTTCCGGAAGTCCGCCGCCAGTAATATGCGCCATGGCGCGAATTTCGATGTCCGCCTCCCGCAGGGATAACACCGGTTTTACATATATATATGTAGGCGTCAGAAAAACCTCTCCCAAACTGCGGCCGCCGAACGCTTCGGGACAGTCTGTCCACCCGTAACCGCCATCGCCGACGATTTTACGAACCAGGCTATAGCCGTTGCTGTGAACCCCAGAACTCGGAAGTGCGATCGCCACATCGCCAACTTTCACCTGAGAACCGTCGAGAAGCTGGCTTTTTTCCACGATTCCCACGCAGAATCCCGCAATATCGTATTCTCCTGGCTGATAAAACCCCGGCATTTCAGCAGTTTCGCCGCCGAGCAACGCACATCCGGCTTGACGACATCCCGTGGCGATTCCCGTGACGACTTGCGCCAACTGTTCGCCGTTGAGTTTTCCCGTCGCCAGATAGTCGAGAAAATACAGAGGTTCTGCGCCAGAAGTCAGAACGTCGTTGGCGCACATGGCCACGAGATCGATTCCCACCGTGTCGTGGCGATCGAGTTGGTGAGCCAGTTTTAACTTGGTTCCCACACCGTCGGTTCCAGAAACGAGAACCGGTTGGCGATATCCCGCCGGAATCTCGAAGCATCCGCCAAATCCTCCCAATCCTCCCAACACGCCAGGACGGTAGGTTTCTCGTACGACCTCCTCGATGCGATCGACAAAGGCGCGACCGGCTTCAATATCGACCCCAGCTTCTCGATAATCCATGACTCGTTTAGCGGTAAAACACAGGCTGCTTATTTTACCTTATCTTTCAAAATCTGTATTTTTTATCATATTTTGACATTTTTTATATATTTTTTGTGTAAAGATTTTGAGATCGACAAAAATACACAAAAGCTTTATGAAATATGGCTTTAAGCCAAAACCCGATTGTGAAGTTTCTGTAAAGTTCGCCTCAATTCAGGGGCGTTCCCGATCCCCGATGGAAAAAGTTCGTGCTATTCTGTGGCAGTTCTACAACCATTACCTGAACACGGTATGAGTATGAGTTGCGATTCAGCCGTTACTCGAACGGCGAATCTGCGGCCAAACGCCCGTAAAATTTATCGAACTTACAAACAGCAGGGTGTTGGGGGCGCTTAGCAGACTCGACTCGCCACCCCAAACGCGGGGCAACGCGATTTGGGGGTTCGATTGGGAGAATTTAACTTATGACCTATCAACTTTGGAGAAGCTTCACGATCGCGATCGTGATTTCCGGAATGGGAAACTTTTCTTGTATGGCGAACGCCATCGAAGGCACTTCCGAGGGAAATACGAACCGCACAGAAGCTACAACGGCAACCTACGAAGTCGCGCAATCTCTTGTAGACACCGTACAAGCCGCTCCTCCAAATGCCAGCGAGGCACTTTTGGTAAATTGGGGAGAGTCTCACGAAGGGCTTCACCACCTCGTCTTCGAGGAGACAACCCAAAACGTTTCAAATGCTCCGAGCAGCGATCGCGCGATCGACCGTCAGATAGAGAGATCGGCATCTAGCCCGAGTCCGAGTGCCTCAGACGGGCAACAGGCTTACGTTCTTCCGCCTGCCACCCTTCCCAAACCCGATCCCACGCCTGAAGAAGTCATCGTTTATAGCGAACAAGGCATGGCATCGTGGTACGGGCCGGGATTCGAGGGAAACCTCACGGCGAACGGCGAAATTTTTAACAGCAGTGCCATTACGGCCGCTCATCCCGAACTTCCATTCGGAACCCAAGTGCGGGTCACCAACCTCGACAACGGCCGGTCGCTCGTCGTGCGCGTTAACGATCGCGGCCCTTACGCCTACGGACGCGTCATCGACCTCTCCGCCGGAGCGGCCGAACGTCTGGGCCTCATCGCCAGCGGCGTCGCTCCCGTCCGTCTCGAAGTCGTCCGACCGGCTGAAGCTGTCGGGAAGTAAGTTAGAGAGAAAGTAAGAGGGACAAGGAGGCAAGGAAGATACTGTTATCTGTTCCCTGCTCCCTGTTCCCTGTCTTCCCTGGCGACTGGCGATCGAAACACTTTTCCCTCTTCACTGGTGAAGCATCCTCATCCCGATCGTCCCTGGGTTGCTACACTAACAAGTTGGTTCTGTGCGTTCGACATCGGTGTTTGAAATAACCGTTAGACACTGGTGTCGAACGTCGATCGCACCGAGGGAGATTCCATGAAACGCCTAACCACTAAGGCTGCTCTACAAGCTTATCGCCAAAGCCAAGACCGCAACCTGACGATCGGCTTCGTCCCGACGATGGGTAACCTCCACGACGGACATTTGAGGTCGATCGAGCGAGCGTGTCAGGACAACGATCGCACCATCGTCAGTATTTTCGTGAATCCACTTCAGTTTGGACCTCACGAAGATTTCGACAAATACCCGAGAACGTTCGATCGCGACTGTCAACTCTGCCAAAACGCTGGCGTCGATGCTGTATTCGCACCGAGTCCCGAAGAGTTAGGGATTTCGGGGAGAGCGCAAGCCGACACAGACAGGCGAACGTCCCTGCGAACGACGGTGGTGCCGCCACCTAAGATGACATCTATATTATGCGGGCGATCGCGTCCCGGTCATTTCAACGGCGTCGCGACCATCGTGACCCAACTTTTAAACTTAGTTCGTCCCGATCGCGCTTACTTCGGCCAGAAAGACGCCCAGCAACTGGCAATTATCCGCCAACTGGTGCGAGATCTTTCAATTCCGGTCGAAATCGTCGGCTGTCCCACCGTGCGGGAACCCTCCGGCTTAGCCTACAGTTCTCGCAACCAGTATCTCAGCGAGGGTCAAAAAGAGCGCGCTTCTGTCCTGTATCGCAGTTTGAAGCGAGCGCAAACGCTGTTCGAGGAAGGATTTCGCGATCGCGCCGAACTGCTCGACGCCGTTAAAACCGAACTTGCCACCGTTCCCGAATTACGGTTAGAGTACCTCGAACTCGTCGATCCTGACAGCTTAGTTCCCCTCGCCAGCGTGCGTCGCAAAGGACTGCTCGCCATCGCCGCCCGCGTGGGAGAAACCCGACTCATCGACAACCTGTTGCTGAACGCTCGAGCGCCCATTATCGCCATCGACGGGCCCGCAGGGGCGGGAAAATCCACGGTAACGCGTCAAATTGCCCGTAAACTCGGGTTGTTGTACTTGGACACTGGGGCGATGTATCGGGCGGTGACGTGGTGGTTAGCCGAGTGCGGCGTCTCGATCGAGGACGAGTCGGCGGTGGCTGAAGCTTTGCAACAGTGCGACTTACAGTTACAGTCCGATGTCGAAGGCGATCGCTGTCGCGTGTGGGTGAACCGTCAGGAAGTCACCGACGCCATTCGATCGCCTGAAATCACCTCGGCGGTGTCGGCGGTGTCGGCGCTTCCGGTGGTGCGTCAGTTCCTCATCGAACAGCAAAAACGCTACGGCGAAACCGGGGGACTCGTGGCGGAGGGGCGAGATATGGGAACTTGCGTGTTTCCCGACGCCGAAGTGAAGGTGTTTCTCACCGCTTCGGTGGAGGAACGAGCCAGGCGGCGCAAGCTGGATTTGGAACGTCAAGGGTACGAGGTGAATTTGGATCGGTTAGAAGGAGAAATCTCCGAACGCGATCGCCAAGATAGCACCCGAGCGATCGCGCCCTTGAAAAAAGCCCGAGATGCGATCGAAATCCAAACTGACAATCTCAGCATCGATGAAGTGATGGATAAAATTCTACATCTGGTTCCGGCCGGACGCTGAAGTCGTTCTCGATCGCTCTGAAATTGTTTGTGGGTACCTCGATTAATTCAAGCTTACTGAGAAAAAGGCTCTACTATCGAGAATAGAGAACGAAAGATCGAGGGTGTCAGCCGTTAGGTTGTGAGCCAGAATCAATTTTTCGAGGTTCTCTTAAGTCTCTCTCAATTCTCTTGTTTAAAGAGTATTTGACATCCTCTCTCAGCAACCCGTTCCGGGTATGCAGGGAGATTCCTTGGGTCGCCCCAAAGATTTCCTGCTTCAACAGGTGCCAGCTAGACTGAGCCAACTCAGCCCCCGCCGCCTCCCCTCCACAGGCAGTTTCGATTCCCCGTTGCCCACGGGTACAGATAACTTGTCCACTCGC
>NZ_JAQNCQ010000186.1:0-33154 GCF_028368005.1 Geitlerinema sp. CS-897
AATCGAAACTGCCTGTGGAGGGGATGCGGCGGGGACTGAGGTTACTCAGTCTAGCTGGCACCTGTTGAAGCAGGAAATCTTTGGGGCGACCCAAGGAATCTCCCTGCATACCCGGAACGGGTTGCTGGGAGAGGATGTCAACCGTTCCCGCCGCCGGTAACGTTTCGTCGAACAGTCGGAGGATGACGAACGACCCGACCTGCGCTCCCCCTTCAAGCCACAATTGCGGGGTCGAAATCCGAACGTCGCCGCTGCCCCCCGCACTCCAAGCCGTCGATAAAAAATAGATCGGCTGTTCCCTCGAGTTCGAGCAAACCGTCGATCGTCGAAATGTCTCGACCCGTTACGCGAGCAAAAACGCGATCGAATCGTTCGGTATTTTTAAAGTGGGCTGTTTCTCCTGTTAAAATATTGAAGCGCTCGAAGCTGTGAAATAAATTTTCTCCGGCAGCCGTTCCGCCGGTAATATGATGAACGCCCGATTCGCTTTCGACAATAGAGGAATTGGAAAGCGTGTTATCGGGAACGATTTGAGAAAAAACGGGAAATGAAAGAACTGAATCGATCGGTGCTAGTCCTAAAATACTTTGTATCGATCTTATAAGATTTTCGTACACGATTTCGATCGAATTTTTAATTGTTTATGCTTGGAGTAATGAAACTCTCTATTTATTATTCAAAATAACAAGTCCGAGTCTCGAACCCTCGAATAGATTTACGAATCGTGACAAACGGTTGTAGGACAGTCAAGCCATTTTGGAAATTGTGGGATAGTTCGCTTGAGATCGATCGGGGCGATCGCCTATCTTAACCCTTCAAACAAGAGCGCGACGCACTCCCCCGCCTCGCAATCGATATCGCGACGGCAATGTTCCCAAATCCCAAACTCTCCCGACTCCGACAAAAAACACGCCAAAAGCTTTGAATTATGGGAGTTTCAAGCGCTCCGATCTGCCTCTAAAAGACCCGATCGCCCCGGTTGGCGATCGCAGCGTACTGTAGAATGACAGCCAGTCTTTCAACCCAGTCCACACCGACTATGCAACCGATCGATTGGTTCGTCGTCGCGAGTTACCTCGTCGTGACGATGGCGTTAGGCGTGTACCTCTCCCGCCAAGCCTCCAAAAGCTTAGCGGACTTTTTCGTCTCCGGGCGATCGCTCCCCTGGTGGCTCGTCGGCATCAGCATGGCAGCCACGACGTTTTCGATCGACACCCCATTGCTAATTACCGGCATCGTCGGCAACCGAGGCATCGCCGGGAACTGGCTGTGGTGGAGTTTTGGCATCTCCCACCTTTTGATGATTTATATTTTCGCCAAAATGTGGCGGCGATCGGAAGTCATCACCGATGCCGAACTCACTGAAATTCGCTACGGTGGCAGCACGGCTGCCTGGTTGCGGGGGATCAAAGCCTTTATCTTCGCCGTTCCCATGAACTGCATCGGCATCGGTTACGCCATGCTCGGTATGGTAAAAGTCGTAGACGCCCTCAACATCTGGGAAGGGTTCGGCATCGACGCCACCGACACCGATTTAAAAATTTGGAGTGTCGTCGGCGTGAGCCTCTTCGTCCTCATTTATGCGGGACTCGCTGGATTGTGGGGCGTCGTCGCCACAGACTTCTTTCAATTCATCCTGGCGTTGGTGGGGGCGTTACTCGTCGCAGGAATCGCCCTCGATCGCATCGGCGGAATGGAAACGCTGATCGATCGCGTTCCCCAAGCCACCGATATCGACGTATTGTCGATCGTTCCCGTTCGATTCGGCGGCGACGGAACCGTTCTCGGTTTTAGCCAAGCCGCTGGAATTACCCTCAGTGCCTTTTTGGCCAATATCTTCGTCCAGTGGTGGTCTTGGCGTCGCAGCGACGGGGGCGGAGAGTTCGTCCAACGCTTCGCCGCCGCCAAAGACGAAGCTGGGGCGGAAAAAGCCGCCTGGACGTTCAACGTCATGCACTACGTCGTCCGAACTTGGCCGTGGATTGTCGTCGCTCTCGTCGCCCTAGTCGTGTTCCCCGACTTACCCGATAAAGAACTGGGTTATCCCAAGCTGATGTTGGAATATCTCGGTCCTGGCTTGTTGGGATTAGTCGTCGCCTCGTTGATTGCAGCGTTTATGAGTACCGTTTCGACGTCGATTAACTGGGGGGCGTCGTTCATCACCAACGACTTGTATTTACGGTTCGTCGAACCCGACGCCAGCCAAGCCAAGCTGGTGTTTGTCGGTCGTTTCTCTTCGTTTATCGTGACGATGTTGGGGGCTGTGGCAGCGTTCGTGGCTGAAGATATCGCTCAAGTCTTCGAGTTGATTATCGCCATCGGCACCGGGTCGGGGTTGGTGTTGATGTTGCGTTGGTTTTGGTGGCGCGTCAACGCCGCCGCCGAACTCACGGCGATCGTGGGAAGCTTTATCGTGGGATCTCTGGCCACGTTCGCGGGTCAGTGGGAGGTCGATCCCTCGAGTTGGGTGTTTCGCTGGATTGTCGCCCCGATGTCTGATTACGGCTTGCGCGTCATCTTCATTACAGCTTTCGTGAGTCTGTTATGGATTGGGGTGATGTTCGCGACGCCGCCGGAATCTGAAGAGACCCTGGACAATTTCTATCGCCATACGCGTCCGGGGGGCTTGGGTTGGTCGCGACAACAGGCCAATACGGGAATTTCTCCCGCCCAAGATTTACCGACGGATTTAAAGCGGGCGATCGCCGCAAATTTACTGCTGTTCGGGATATTGTTATCCTCGGGGGGATTTTTGCTATTACAGCCACTGATGGGCTGGGGTTGGCTAGTCGTGGCGGTCGTTGGGGGAACTTGGCTGCGTCGGTTAAACAAGCGCAAGGTCATCGCGTTACCGAGACCGGGTGTGGAGGAACCGTGAACTCCCCTCCCTCGTTCTCGCTGCCCCCCAATACAAAATAAGGAGGGAAACTTCCCTCCTCAGCGAAAGCGACTGGTATGGTGTGGCGACCAGTCGCTTCAACGGTCTTCGACTTACTCGGTTGCAGAAACCAGTTCGTCTTCGTCGCTGTATTCGCTGTCGGCGTCGGCTTCGCTTCCCCCTTGGGCTTTAGCCAACATTTGCTGGCGGAACTTCTCGGCCATTTCCTCGGCTTTCTCGTAAACGAGTTCTGGGTTTTTCACCATATCGCCGGGTTCGGGTTCGAGTTGTTTGGTCGAGAGGGAAATCCGACCCCGTTCGGCGTCTAGGTCGATAATCATGACCTTCAGTTGGTCGTTGACGTTGAAGACGCTGTGGGGGGTGTCGATGTGATCGTGAGAAATCTCGGAAATGTGCAGCAAGCCGCTGACGCCACCGATATCGATGAACGCCCCGTAAGGCTTGATACCGCGAACGGTTCCGACAACCACTTCGCCGACTTCGAGACCGTTCATCTTATGCTCGACTAAGGCGCGACGGTGGCTGAGAACCAAGCGATTTCGCTCTTCGTCCACCTCGAGGAATTTCAGGGGCAGGTCTTCGCCCACGAGTTCTTCTTTCGGCTTGCGAGTGCTGATGTGAGAGCCGGGAATGAACCCACGCAGACCTTCAATGCGAACCAAGGCACCGCCTCGGTTGGTGGCGAACACGCCCGAATGCACGGTTGCGTCTTCGGCTTGGAGTTGACGGACTCGTTCCCACGCTCGCATATACTCGATGCGACGAATGGAGAGGGTCAGTTGCCCGTCTTCGTTTTCATCCATCAGGATGAAGAATTCGCGCGTTTCGTTGGCTTGTAACACCTCGTCAGGGGATTCGACGCGGTTGATCGACATCTCCTGCAGCGGGATATAGGCAGCGGTTTTCGCACCGATGTCAATCAGAGCGCCCTTCGGCTCTATACTAAATACCGTACCCGCCACGATGTCTCCGGGGCTGAAGTGATAGTCGTACTTGTCGAGTAGGGCGGCAAAATCCTCGTGAGTGAAACCAATATCTCTGTGCGTTGCTACGTTCTGATTGACCATGCGTGTTTTTCCTAGGACTGTATCTCCATAACTGGGGTTTGCCTCCGGCTGATGGGTGTTACAGAGTCGAGCAGGTAGGACGCTAGACGGACTGTAAGATGTTCGAGCGCGGACTAGCCCTCCTTTGACGAAACACCACATCACCTTCTAGTGAAGGCGATCGATATTAACATATCAAATTCTACCCTACTCTATGGGATTTCGCTGTCGTCACACAGAGGGATTCGATCTATTTTTTGCGATCGCTCGATGATGTTTTCGTCGGTTTCCGTTCGTCTTGGGTTATGGGCGAGCCACGCAGGAGGGAGGTGTTTCGGATTCGGATTCGGCTGAATGAATGTCTGAGGTTTCGCAAGGGGCGTGAAGTTCGAGACGACTCGCACGCAGGCGATCGAGGGTATCGACGAAGTCGCGAACGCCCTGAAATTTTTGGTAGACGGAAGCGAAGCGCACGTAGGCCACTTCGCTGAGATCTTTGAGGTAACTGAGAACGATTTCTCCGATTTCGTGAGTGGAGACTTGTCGGGTCGGTCGTTGTTGGAGTTTGGCTTCAATTTCGTCTACGATCGCCTCGAGCTGTTCGTGAGCGATCGATGTTTTTTCGCAGGCTCGTACCATACCGCGCAAAAGTTTCGAGCGATCGAAAGATTCGCGTTTTCCATCTCGCTTGATCGTGGTAATCGGGACGAACTCGATACGTTCGTAGGTGGTAAAGCGGCGGCTACAGGCCAAACACTGTCGCCGACGGCGCACGCTTTGACCCGATTCGGTCGATCGAGATTCTAAAACGCGGCTTTCCGTATGTTGGCAGAAAGGACAACGCATAGGATTTGGGGCTAAAAGCCCGAAATTGACAAGTTTTTTTAAACATGATAACAGACGTGCGACTTAGAGAAAGCCACACGTCTGTTCGTGGTTTAGCAAAATTGCATTGGTTTTGCGACACCGAGTCTAGGTTGCGATCGGGTTCGATGCGAGATTATTTACCGATTTTGGGGGTTTCCCGAAAGGCAATAGCAAAGAACAACAACCCGAGTGTTGCCACCAGCAAGAAAATGTAAATCAGACTTTCCATAGTACGTTCGGAAGGGTTTTTTGTTATTTCCAGTGTATCAAGTCGAACGGTCTAACGAACTTGATGTTGTTACTGAGAACACAATTATCGTTAGACCGATTCGCTCGAGAGGATGGTTAAATCCAGAGTCTACGCGGTTTCTTGGTTAACGCGCGTGGTCTTGTCACCCACTTTCTGGAACGCACCCCATTCGACTTGGTCTTCATCGAGGTCGGGATCGATACCGGCGAACACGTCGCGGAACAGCGTCCGAGAACCGTGCCAAATGTGACCGAAGAAGAACAACAGCGCGAAACAAGCGTGTCCGTACGTGAACCAACCGCGCGGACTGGTGCGGAACACGCCGTCAGATTCTAAGGTTTCGCGATCGAACTCGAACGGCTCGCCGAGTTGAGCTTTCCGAGCGTATTTCTTCAACTCAGCCGGATCGGTAATCGTTTGACCGTCGAGTTCGCCACCGTAGAAGGTCGCCGTGACACCCGCTTGCTCGAAGCTATACTTCGATTCAGCTCGACGGAACGGAATGTCAGCTCGGACGACACCGTCTTTATCGGTGAGGACGACGGGGAAGGTCTCGAAGAAGTTGGGAATCCGACGCACGCTCAGCTCGCGACCTTCTTTGTCTTTAAAGACCGGGTGTCCCAACCAGGCTTGCGCCAGACCGTCACCCCGGTTCATCGGGCCGGTACGGAACAGACCGCCTTTAGCGGGGTTGTTGCCGACGTAATCGTAGAACGCCAGTTTTTCGGGGATTTGCTCCCAGGCTTGAGACAGGCTCGCACCCGCAGCGACGCTAGATTGAACGCGACGCTGGATTTCTTCTTGGAAGTAGCCTTTATCCCACTGGTAGCGGGTCGGACCGAACAGTTCGATGGGCGTTGCAGCACTGCCATACCACATGGTTCCCGCCACGACGAAAGCGGCGAAGAACACGGCGGCGATACTGCTGCTGAGAACGGTTTCGATGTTCCCCATCCGTAAGGCTTTGTACAGCCGCTCGGGAGGACGAACCGATAGGTGAAACAAACCAGCAATAATTCCGACAACCCCAGCCGCGATGTGGTGGGCGACGATGCCACCGGCGTTGAAGGGGTTAAAGCCTTCGGGGCCCCAGGCTGGCGCTACGGGTTGAATGCTTCCTGTTAAGCCGTAGGGGTCGGATACCCACATTCCCGGCCCCCAGAGTCCGGTGAGGTGGAACGCTCCGAAACCGAAGCACAGAAGTCCAGAAAGGAACAGGTGAATGCCAAACATTTTCGGCAAGTCCAGAGCCGGTTCCCCGGTGCGGGGATCTCTGAACAGTTCTAAATCCCAGTACACCCAGTGCCAGCAGGCTGCCAGGAACAACAGACCGGACAGGACGATGTGCGCCAGGGCGACGCCTTCAAACGACCAGAAACCGGGATCGACACCGGTTTCTCCGGTGATGCTCCAGCCGCTCCACGAGCCGGTCACGCCCAGGCGTGCCATGAAGGGCAATACGAACATCCCTTGACGCCACATGGGGTTGAGTACGGGATCGCTGGGATCGAAGACGGCGAGTTCGTAGAGCGTCATCGATCCCGCCCACCCTGCAACCAGGGCGGTATGCATCAGGTGTACAGCAATCAGCCGACCCGGATCGTTCAGGACGACTGTGTGTACGCGGTACCAAGGTAGTCCCATTGACTACGCTCCTCCTTTATGACGGGTTAGTCAACGCTTGTCTATTTTACGAGTCTGTATCTTACTCTCGCTTCGATCGCGCGACGAGTTTTTTTGAAAACGCGATCGAGGACGGAGCAATTACAGTTGAGTTAGGCGCTGCTTTAATTAAAGATTATTAAAGAAGTGTATCGATTGTGAGAGTCGATCGCAAGGGATTTTAAGAATCGAGAGCCTTTTCTCAATTCCTCTTCTTTCCCAGACCGACCCGCTTTTGTGGCGAGCTGTGCGACTCTTTATCTATTGTTAATTTTTAATACGATTTGATTGACAGATTCGTTAATTCGTGCAGCCAATTCAACAAGGGATGGCAATGACGATCGCGTTTCAAACGCAAAAAACTGAGAGCGATCGTATTCGAGGCTGGCGATCGCTCCCGATCGGTTTGAAGTGGCATTTCGATCTCGAACGAGACGGGGAGTTTCGGGAATAACGGCCGTCTTCGAGCCGCTAGTTGAGCGATCGCTCGGTCTCGAAGTGGCCTAACTGACAGGTGGCAAACGACGTACACAGGCGATCGATGACTTGTTCGGCGTTCATCAACCGTTTGAGAACCACGTGGCCGATCGTCGAGCCGTTGATATCTGCTTGGGGACGAACTTCAACCATTAACACAGCATTTTCAACTTGATGGAGCCACAATCGCTCGTCTCGTTCGACAATACAAAGGCTTAGGCGTTGGATATCCGGTTGTCTGCGCCACGCCGTCACGTTCCACAATCCCTGAGTTCCCCAAACCCGAGAAATCGTCCATCCTTCAGACAAGAAAAAGTACTTCACCGGTTAACGCTCGCGCTCTCCATCAGTGACAACGATGTCTACCTTAGCCCCAAATGGAGCTTAAATGGAAACTTCGGGAATATCTGCCACAGACCAACCCTCCATTGGAGTCGTGTTATCTCGGGGACAGGGACAGTGCGATCGCCGACAAGTCTGTCCGAGCTGCCATTGCGACGGAAACGGCGTTCCGTTTTTATAGGCGTGCCAGTGTTCCTGAAACTGCTCGAGTAAGCGCGTCAAGGCTCGCTCGATCTGTTGGTGTTTCTGGCGAGAATAGTCGAACTGTAAATAGGGCAGCTCGTCTCGTCCCTGAGATTCGGCAAACCAGTACGTCATCGAAATCTCTTCTGGCTCGTAATCGCTGGTTTCAGCCAACACGAACGGGTACAGCCGAGTTTGCCAGTGATGCTCGAGCCACGTCGGATCTTGCGGACGGGGATAGGTTTTCCAGTCGAGGATTTGTGCGCTGCGATCGCGACAGGTGAGTAAATCGTACCGAACCACCAGTAACACCCCCTGAAAACTCAACGTCCGCTCGTGTTCGGCTTGACGCCGTTCGGGGGGAACGTCTAACGGATTCGATTCTAGGAGGTCTGGGGCGTTCTTTAAAAAACTTTGCAACCACTGTCCGAGGCGATCGTCTTCTTCGGCGAACGGCTCGATCGGTAATCCCAGTTCTCGCTGCTGCATCAGTAAGTGAAAACGATTGCCCGCCATCTGGGCCTCTCGGTGTTCGGCTTCTAAAGGAGGGTCGCGACGTTCGAGAACCTTTTCTTGAAACAGATGCGGACAGGCTTGCCACAAATTGAGGTGGTGTTGAGACATTCGCCAAACTCGTTCTGCATTCGGCTCGCGATGCGATCGCGTAGGAAAGACTTCTGAAAATTTTTCAGACATGGGTTGCCAAAACCGTTCGGTGTGCTATGATAGTAACCTGTAAACGGGGCGTAGCGCAGCTTGGTAGCGCACCACTTTGGGGTAGTGGGGGTCGTGGGTTCAAATCCCGCCGCTCCGATTGCAACACACAACAAAATATATATTTCCCCGAAAAGCCTACTCATCTCCAACGAGATCGAGTAGGCTTTTTACAGTGAACAGTAGGGACAGTGGTAGGGTGCGTGACTTGAAAAATAGGGTGTCGCTCGTGAGTAGTCGTAGGGTGCGTGACCTAAAGACACTAGAAATATCGTACCCAACCGGTCAACTCGTCACGCACCGCAACCTTACACCGCCAGCAGTTCGCTGTCGTAGGATGTGTCAGAATTGAAAACTGAAAAAGCGAACGGGGAATCTATCCCACATGAAGCACCGCCGAGGAGTTTCATCTCACCCTCTCATCATCCCCTCACCACTTCACATCCTCATCTCCCCATCTCCCCATCTCCGCCATGTCGGTCTTACGGTACTATCTTCTCGTCCTTGCCCTGGCGATCGCGGGATTTGCGATAATCCTGTCCGTCACCGTTCGAGAAGCTACCCCCCCGATGACAACGATGTCCGATCGCTCTGTATTTCTCACCGATCCCTTCTTGCAGTTTCCCACGGCGACTTCCGTGCGCGTCGTCTGGTTCACCGAATTTCGCGGCTTGCGCCATACCGTTACAGTGGAAAACCGCACCGAACTCGCCAACACCACCCACCTGACGCGCACGCGGGAAGATAAAGACTCCAAAATCCCCGAGACGGACACCCTTTCAACGCCAACTCGCCGCGAAATCTGGCGACACGAAGCTGAAATTCGAGGGTTAACCCCAGGAGAACGGATTCCCTATACTGTCAGCAGTCAGCGAGAAGACGGCGAAATCCTCGCCAGCAATGAATTTACGCTATTTGCTGCGCCGGAAACGGGAACGCCACTTAAAATTCTCCTGACCTCCGATCACCAATTGATGCCGATGACGGCGGCGAACTTGCAGAAAGTCGCCGAAACCGTGGGACAAGTTGACGCCGTATTCCACGCAGGGGATCTCGTCAACATTCCCGATCGCGCCTCGGAATGGTTCGACCATGGCAAAGGAAACGCCTTTTTCCCCTGTTTGCAAGGATACGCCAGTTACGACTTGGAAAAAAACGGCATCGTGACGCGGTATCGAGGGGCGGCGATCGTTCAAAACGCGCCGTTGTTTCCCACCGTGGGCAACCACGAAGTCATGGGACGCTACAGTAGCGAAAAGCCCCTACACGCCCAGTTTAACGATCCGGTTCCGCGCCGCGTTGCCAAAGAACGATACGAGGAAAAGGCGATCGGCGACGATCCGCAGTTGCGCCAAGCCTGGGTCAAAGCCAATTCTTTCAACAGCGACACCTACGAAGAAATCTTTTCGATTCCCCACAGCGACCCCGGTGGCAAAACCTACTATGCGACCAGTTTCGGTGACGTGCGCTTGGTGGTGCTGTACGCCACGAACGTTTGGCGAAAACCGCAAACCGACGAAACGATTAAAGGACGCTATCAGGAACGTACCGCCGATCTCGACGATCCGGCAAACTGGGGATACGGACAGCATATCTTCGAGGCGATCGAACGGGGAAGTCCTCAATACGAGTGGTTACAACGGGAACTCAACAGTCCCGAATTTCGATCGGCCAAGTATAAAATCGCGATGTTTCACCATCCCCCCCATAGCCTCGGCGGAAACATCGTCCCAGCCTATACCGATCCCGTTCCGCAGATCGATCGCGACGAGACCGGGAAAATTACCGCCGTTCGCTACGAATATCCCAAGGAGAACGATTACTTACAGCGAGACGTGCTGCCTCTGTTAGAAGCGGCGGGGGTTCAGTTGGTGTATTTCGGTCACTCTCACCTGTGGAATCGCTTTGTCAGTCCTACCGGAACCCATTATCTCGAGTCGTCGAACGTGGGAAACAGCTATGGCGGCTTTTGGAAAACCGAAACCCGCAACGTTCCACGAGAGAACGATCCCAATTACCCAGCAACCGGCGATCCCTACGGCTTAGATCCCGTGTTTCCGGCGATCGCCCCCTTGCACGACGAGGCCGGAGAACCACTTCCCTATCTTGCCAGCAACGATATTACTGCGTTTAGCATTTTCGAGACAGAGACGGGGACGATAACGAGTTATTACTTCGACGCGCGAAATCCCGATTCTGAGGTCGTGAAGTTCGATGAATTTAACATCGCATCTCCATAAAAATACGGAAATATCGCATCCATAAAAATATCCGTATTAAAGTCGCTGCTTTAATACGGATACCGAAAAGTCAAGAATTTAATTCAACACGGGTTTAGCTTGAGTTTTATCGACCACTACCCCGGTGCGGGACGGTATCCGTGTTGATAGATTCAGTCGATAAAACTTCGATAGAGTCGAGAATACGAACGTTTGAGGACACCGATTCGATCGCCCGGGCGTTGGCGGCAAAACCCGCTAACAGCAAGCTCGAAAGCAAGATAGAGCTATAGATGCGCATGGTATAGAATCCCTTCGTTGAGTTTCTATTTCCAGTTACGTCTCTATCTCGCTGCGATCCGGAGAAACCTGTTTGACCAATTTAATTTTTTTGAACGAATACGGTTGAACTGACAGGTTAAGTTCGGTTAACCCTCTGGTGGCAGGTCGAACAGTACGGTCGTCATATAACGATCTGCCCAAGCTTGTCCAAACGCTTTTTCTAACACTCGGCGAGTTTTGTCGTTCTGGCGCTGTTTCGTACAGTAATATTGTTGGCCGGCACGAACTCGTGCTTCTTCCTCGGGAGAAACGGGAGTTGTCGCCTTGGCTTGCTGACAGTGAACGGTTAGATAATCCGTGACTCGTTCTAAGAACGTTGTTTCTTCGGCTTCGTCCGCCGGACGCACGAACAAACAGAATTCTGAGAAGATGTCGCCCCAGGGGGGAAGGTCTCGCGGTTGCGCGAATTCGACCGTCGGTAAGGCTTGTAAGGCGTTGCGGTAATCGTCTGAGAGGGTTAAATCGGCAGTGGTGGGAGACAAATCGACGATCGCCGCACTAATTTGTCCGCGTCCCCCCACTAAGTCCGTTCCGAACATCGGTAGTGGATAGTTGGAACGGGGAAACATGACGCAGTGCAAAATGTCTAAGTTGGTGCCGACTTTCGCCAGTTCGAGGTGCATTTTGCGAAATTCGGGGGATTGGTAGCAGCGATTTTCGATGGTGAGTTTTTCGCCTTCGAGTCGTCCTTCCACGTAGCCTAAATCTTCGGGAAGTTGGTACGGCGATAGGTCGAGATGTTGGTGCCAGGTGGCTTCGATCGCGTCGGCTAGCTTGCGGATGAGGCGATGTTGTTGCGATCGCAGGGAAGACTCGGGGGCAAGGGTCATCGTTAAAAAAACTTTACAACTAAGGAGGAATTTAACTTTGTTATTTTACCCCGAAGGCGCTCCCCGCCTGTTTCGCCTCGTTATAGGCGGCGTATACGGCTTTGACGTTGTACCAATTCAAAAAAATCCGCGAAATTTCTGAAGCCAATCGATGCTGTCCGCGATCGATCGACTGTTGCAACAGTCCCGCGAGGGTGCGTTCGTTGAGGCGTCCTCCCAGAGATAGAATTCCCCACAGCAGCCAATGGAGCGGTGTCATCTGCACCATTAACCGCACTTCCCAGGTGGGATGTTTTTGATAGAACAACACCCCCGTTCGCGCCCGTTGAATTTCGCGATCGATCGCGGCCGGAAGTCGGTCTAAGCTAAAGGGAGGGTTCCAGTGATAGCCGGCCGCTTCGGGACATTTGACCAGTTTCACGCCGAGTTTTTTCAGGCGCACGCCTAACTCGAGATCTTCCCAGCCGTACTGACGAAATCTCGTATCGAACGGCCCGGCTTCGTCCAACCACCGACGGGCAATGGCGACGTTTCCTGTGGCGAAATAGGCCGCCGAAAAATCGGTGAGTTTGTAGGGTTCGCTCGTGGGATCGTCGAAATTACTCGTGTTGATGACGGCACCGTAGGTAAACAGGCGATCGTGTCCGAGTTGCTGCTGTCCTCGCTGCAACCCCTCGGCGTGAGATTGTAGAAAGGTGTCGGTCACGACCAAGTCGCTGTCGATAAAAACGATGGTATCGCCGATCGCCCGTTCGAGACCTAAATTTCTCGCCGCCGCCGGACCGGAGTTCTCCTGACGAAATCGTTTGATGTGGGGAAATCGTGCTGCGTTGGCAGCTAACCAGTCCCAGGTGTCATCGGTAGAGCCGTCGTCCACCACGATAACTTCGTATCCCTTCACGATCGAATTTTGGGGGAACTGCTGGTGTGCGATCGCCTGTAAGCACTTTTGCAAAATTGGCAGGCGGTTGTAGGTGGGGACGACGACGCTAAAAAACATAAAACTGTGCAAAAGGGCGATCGCTTAACTGCGAGCGAAGTCGAACACGTCCAGTTGTGCCGGATCGAGACCGATAAAGATAATACGGACTTGGTTGTCTACCGTCGCGACTGCGTTCCCGTCTTGCTGACTTAAAGATAATCTCTGTAGACCTCCAGCTAAGATAACTCGGTCGATACCGTCTTCAAAGTCCGTGATGATATTGTTCATACCATCTTCGGGTGCAAACACAAAGCGATCGAACCCTTCTCCTCCGGTGAGTACGTCGTTGCCTGCACCGCCTCGGAGAATGTCGTCGCCGAGATCGCCGAATAGCGAATCGTCGCCATCGTCGCCGATGAGAGAATCGGCATCTTGTCCGCCAAATAGGAAATCAGCCCCGTCTCCCCCAAAGAGAGTATCGTCGCCTTTGTTGCCGAACAGAAAGTCGTTTCCTGCACCGCCGACGACGGAATCCATATCTTGCCCGGCGGCGATCGTGTCGTCGCCACCTCCACCGTCGAGGATATCGTTTCCGGTATTTCCGAATAAAATCCGTTCGGATTCGTCATCGATTAGGAAATCGTTGCCGCTTCCGGCGACGATCGCGTCGATTCCCGGAGAACCGCTGAGGGAATCTGCCTCGTTTGCCGGAAGTTCGCTGAGGCTGAGGGTGTCGCTGTCGGTGCCGAGGATTCCGAAGTCGTACTGACTGCCCAGCTCGATCGTTGAAAACGCCATGAACGTCTTACCGTTTTTTGTGACTATGAAAAGGTTCGGTTAAAACCTTTGTCATAGTAGCTGTTGGCTGAGGTTTCGTAAACGTCGAAGGTGACGGTCTGACTTCTGGCTCGTCGAGGGCGATCGCGAACCTCAAGATCGGTCGAAGACGAGACAGCGATCGCCCCATCTGTTCGAACCGGCGCATTTCAATCGGGATGGAGAAAATTCTCGAAATCTGCTTTCCGAACTTGCTCGTTGGCGATCGCTTCCCCAATTTTAAGAAAGGCTGGAATTTCCTTGACTGCATCCATGGGTGCCACCGCGTCGGGATCGATGCCCGAAAGTCCTAGTTCGCGAAAACGCTCGAGAGTAAACGCCGTTGAGTACCGGTGATACGTCAGTAAGTTCGAGAGCTTCGCCAAAATCCCCGTAGTATCTGGTGGAAGTTCTTCAGACACTAAATCTTCAACGTTGTGCAACTGAGGAACGGCAATCGCTTCGAGTTCCCGTCCGATCGCTTGGGATTCGGCTTCTGGAGTATGGGCAAACAAGCTCATCAAGAAATTCTGCTGGGCGCTCGCGTCTTCCATTAACGTGCTGACGGCATAAATCGCCCAATCGACTAACGTATACCCTTTAGCATTGTTGAATGGGATTTTTCCTTGTCTAAATCCAGTTCCGACAGAAATTAATAAAAGATTGTCTTTTCCCGTTTTCCAGCCAATTCCATAATCTGGTTTGGTGGCTTCTAGAAAAAGCTGAAACGACGGATTGTTAAACATACTCATGCCGCCGTCGATGAATTCGTAAGGATGGGAATCAATATTGAATTGATGGGGTGGAAAAAACGTGGGTGCGGCGGTACTGGCTCGCACGAAATGCCACAATAAAATATCTTTATTAATATCGTAAAATTTGTTGTTCGGAGAGTTGACAAAAAACCAGTTTCGTGCTGTTGTAACGTTTTTAGCAACGACCAACAGCAGCGTTCGTAGGCGATCGGAGCCGAGAGTCGTAGTGCCGAGAACCTTTTTTAAATTCCGTTCGAGGGGTTTAGCACTGTATTTCGACCACAGACGGCCGATAAGCCAGTTTCGGGTGAAGATTTCCCGGCCGCGATCGACGTACAAATCGAGCAAGTCGCGAACTTTCATACCCTTGGCCAAACCTGCTGCGAGAATCGCTCCCGTACTGGTTCCTCCGATAAAATCGAAATAGTCACCCAAGCAGTTCCAAGGTGTGTCTTCAGGGTCGCACAGAATCGACTCCATTTTTAACAAGACCTGAGCGGCAATAATCCCTCGAATACCGCCGCCGTCGATCGAAAGTAGGCGTTTTGGACGGTCTATATTTTCTCGACGCAACATTTTTGAACTCTCCTTTTTGCTCGAACTTTTTAAATAATGTTAAAACGCTATAGAAACCCTAAATCAGTTGTGTAACAAAATCGGGAACAGGGAATCGGATTTTTTCGGGTGTTTTAATTTTTGACGACTCATTTGGGACTGCTATAAATGTTTTAAGCATTTTGAGTATCGACTTGTTGCGATCGAAAAGTAACTATTGTGCCACTTCGACACTGAAAAACGAACGAGATAACGACGATCGCGATCGCTACGACGGTTTAAACTTCATTGGCTAATTTAAATTTCGACTCGATTCTAGCCCGAACAATTTAAATTTCCATAAATTGTTACGTCTTGTAACTCGCGAGAGCGAGGTGACTCAAGCTCGGACTAATAACGGCGCCGCACTCAACAATCGTTGGGTATAAGGATGCTGCGGGTTCGAGAAAATTTCCCGAGTTCGCCCGATTTCGACAATTTGTCCGGCGTTCATCACCGCAATGCGATCGCATAAAAACCGGGCTACCCAGAGATCGTGAGTAATAAACAAATACGTCAGATCGAACTCGTCCTTCAAACGAAGCATCAACTCCAACACCTGCGCCTGAATGTTGGCATCTAACATACTCACTGGCTCGTCACAGACGACCAATTGCGGATGTGTCATTAACGCTCGGGCGATCGCCACCCGTTGCTGTTGTCCCCCCGACAGTTCCCGAGGATACCGCCGAGCCAACTCCTTCGCTGGCGTCAATCCTACCCGTTCCAACATCTCCAAAACCTGCGTTTTCGCCTGAGACGCCTGGGCGAGGCGATGAACGAGTAGGGGATCGGCGAGACTGTCTCCCACTGTCATCATGGGATTCAAGCAAGCGTGGGGGTCTTGAAACACCATTTGCATCTGTCGCCGCTGTTGTCGCAACGCCTTCGGCGAGAGTTGCGTTAAATCCCGTCCGAGAAACTCGACCGTTCCCCCCGTGGGTTTCACCAATTGCAGGATCGTACGCGACAGGGTGGATTTCCCGCATCCCGACTCGCCGACGAGTCCCAGGATTTCCCCTTGGTACAGTTCCAGGGTGACGCCATCGACGGCTTTAATGGTGAGGTCTTCGGATTGAGAAAACAGTCGTTCGAGAAAGTTGCGTTCTAACGTGTAATGTTGTTGCAAATTACGAACGTGCAAGATCGGCGATCGCTGCGGTGCGGGGTCGTCGTGGGCGATGGGTTCGTCGTCGAGGGTTTGCACGTGCAACGCCGCGTTGAGGAGCGATTTCGTATAGGGATGTTGCGGCTGGCGCAGTACCTCGCGGGTTTTTCCCGTTTCGACGATTTTTCCGCCGTTCATCACGGCGATGCGATCGCAATATTCCCCCACCATGGCCAAATCGTGAGAAATCAACAACAACGCTAACTCTCGTTCCCGACACAAGCGCATCAATTCCTCGAGAATTTGCGCCGAGACAGTGACATCGAGGCTGGTGGTGGGTTCGTCGGCGACGATGAGTTTGGGATCGAGAAGTAACGCCAGGGCGATCGCCACGCGTTGGCGCATTCCACCGCTGAATTCGTGAGGATATTGCGACCAGCGATTCTGAGGGATGTTGACCGCATCGAGGGTTTCGAGAGCTTTGGCTTTCGCCTGTTTGAAGCTCAACCGAGGACGATGGGCTTTGAGGGTTTCGATGCAGTGATCGCCGATAGTCATCAGCGGATCGAGGCGCGTCATGGGATCTTGGAAGATCAAGGCGACAGCTTCACCCCGAAATTTCCGCAAGCGATCGCCCTCGAGATCGAATACCGACTCGTCCCGAAACTGAATCTCACCGCAAACCTGACTCCCTTCCGGAAGCAACCGCATCGCCCCCCGTCCGATGGTGGATTTTCCACAGCCGGATTCCCCCACCAGTCCGAGGGTTTCTCTAGGGGAAAGGGTAAACGACACGCCATCGACCGCCCATTGAGGCTCGCTGCGTTCGTGGGACAGTGGATAGGCGATTTGGAGGTTTTCGACGCGAAATATCGGTTCGGGTTTCATAGAAAGGGAGAGGGGGAGAATTGTAGTGCGTGCTATAGCAACGATCGACGTTTGAATCGGGGAAATTTCCGTAGTCACGCACCGCACACTGGGGTTTCCTTCAATTTATTTTCTTTTCCGTTGGGTGTGGGCGGATTTACACCTCGGCGGTGCGTCAGGTTAGGGGGATTCCCCGTTCGCGTTTTCGGTTTTCAAGTCTGACGCACCCTACGACTCACCTCATCATCACCGTTATTCAGCACGCTCGAATTGTTGCATGAGATAGGCGACGCCAAAATCTCCGTTGGGGTGGGTTTTGAGAGTTTCGGCGAGGGCAAAGACTTTTTCGGCGATGTCTTGTCCCAGTTTGTCGATGACGGCATCGCGTTGGAGTTCGACTTGATGTTGTTCCCGCAGTTGCGATTTCCAGGAACTCGAAAACAGGCGATCGATCTGAACGTGTAGCCCTAGGTGTTTGAGGATTTCCCATTCTCCAGCGTCGAGCCAAATTCCGGCATTGAAGGGAGAACGTTCGATGTAAAACGGCATGGGGGCGTCGACGCGGGCCCGAGTCATAATGCGGCCGCTGTCGGGACAGAGGGCGGCTTTGGCATCGGTTCGGTGGGGGTGGAAATCAATTTCAGAGAGTTGTTGCGACAACTTTTCTAAGTCGAATTCCGGTTGGGGTTGCTGCGATCGCCAGCGTTCGTAATTTTCGCGATCGAGCCAGACGCCCCCGGTTTTCGGACACCGCATCACTGTCAAGCCGGGTTCGAGGGTATCTTCAACGAGGGTCGAGGTTTTGTCTTTCGGACATTGCATAATCGTTGTTGACGGGGATCTCGAGTTCATCGATCTATCATCGCATTGTGCGATCGCGCTTCGATCGCCGTGGGTAATGCTCCAGTTCGCCTACTCGTCTTTTCCCAAAATTACATTGCAGTAGCGACGCATCGTCGAAAGGCGATCGCGAATTTGCGCTCGACGTTGCGCCTGCGTCGTTTCCTGTCGCGCAGACTGCAAAAACGCCGCATCTGTCGCCAACAACCGCAGTTGCTTGTGAATTTCGGTGGTGTAAGACTGGCTGCGACTGTCGAGATCGGCGAAATCTGTCCCGAGAATCTCGGTTTGAAACCAGCCTTGCAGCCGCGTCACCTCTGGAACTAGAGGCGATCGCGCCTCGTCTAGAGTCTCACAGAGGCGATCGAGCTGTCGGACGAGTTTTTGGTAACGATCGCTTGACATAACTAGCATGATATTTGTCTAGATTGCTAAAATTAGGGTACTCTAGGCTTTACAAAAATTAAGATATTATAAAAACCGTCTTAAGCAACGCGGAGATCGGCGGATTCATTTCTAAAATCCATAAACATCTCGACGCGATCGACTAGCGATCGATCCCAGTTCGTTTCAATTTTTTCTCACTTTTTTTCAAAAAAGTTTTCGCACTGTATCTTGTAATACAGAAAATATGGAAGACTCGTGTATTCATCGAGTCTCCCGAATTTCCCTTACTCGTTCGCCTAACTTGACCCGATGAACGTAGCATCTCCCATTTGTAGCTTCGACCTTTCGATCGACCTCCCCGACTGGCTCGACGCCTGTATACGCGGCGACGATCCCCACGGACTCGTCAGCAACCTGTCTCCAGAAGAAATCGACTTGGTCAAACGAGCCTTCGAGTTTGGCTACAGCCTGCACGAAGGGCAGTGTCGAGCGTCAGGAGAACCTTACATCGCCCATCCCGTGGCGGTGGCGGGTTTGCTGCGAGATTTGGGAGGTAACGGCGCTACGATCGCGGCGGGATTTCTCCACGATGTCGTCGAAGATACCGACGTAACGCTCGACGACATCGAAGAACGATTTGGGGAAGAAGTGCGTCATCTCGTCGAAGGCGTCACCAAACTCTCGAAATTTAACTTCTCGAGTAAAACCGAACGCCAAGCCGAGAATTTCCGACGAATGTTCCTAGCTATGGCGCGAGACATCCGCGTAATTGTGGTGAAACTGGCCGATCGCCTCCACAATATGCGGACGTTGCACCACCTTCCCCCTCAAAAACAAAAACGCATCGCCCGCGAAACCCTCGACATTTTCGCCCCTCTGGCCAACCGACTGGGGATCGGACGCTTCAAATGGGAACTCGAAGACCTTTCGTTTAAATATCTCGACCCAGAAGCCTATCAAAACATTCGAGAACTCGTCACAGACAAACGAGCCGATCGCGAATCCCGCATTCAATCGGTCATTTCCGTTTTGCAAGAACGACTCCCGCAAACGGGGATTTCCAAATTCGAGGTGAGCGGACGCCCCAAACACCTCTACGGTATCGCTCACAAAATGCAGCGACAGCGCAAAGAATTTAACGAAATTTACGATATCGCTGCCGTGCGGATCGTCGTCAACACCAACGACGAATGCTATCGCGCCCTAGCAGTGGTTCACGATGCCTTCAACCCGATCCCCGGTCGCTTCAAAGACTATATCGGTTTGCCCAAACCCAACCGCTATCAGTCCTTACATACGGGAGTGATCGGACGAGGCGGACGCCCCATCGAAGTGCAAATCCGCACTTACGAAATGCACCACATCGCCGAATACGGGATCGCCGCTCACTGGAAATATAAAGAATGCGGGTCGGTACAGTCGCAATGGACGGCTGAAGACGAGAAATTTACCTGGCTGCGCCAACTTCTCGAATGGCAAAGCGATCTCAAAGACGCTCAGGAATATCTCGACAGCATTAAAGACAATCTGTTTGAAGACGACGTTTACGTTTTTACGCCCAACGGCGACGTGGTGTCGCTCAAACAAGGGGCAACGCCGATCGATTTCGCCTATCGCATCCATACGGAAGTCGGCAACCACTGCGCGGGGGCGAAAATCGACGGGCGCATCGTTCCTCTGGACTCCAACCTCGAAAACGGCAATATAGTCGAGATTATTACCCAGAAAAACAGCCATCCGAGTTTAGATTGGCTCAACTGCGTAGTGACGCCGAGCGCCCGTAACCGAATTCGTCAGTGGTACAAGCGATCGCACCGGGACGAAAACCTCTCCCGAGGGCGAGAAATGCTGGAAAAAGAACTCGGGAAAAGCGGCTTCGAGGCGTTGCTCAAATCCGACCCCATGCAGGACGTTGCCGAACGCTGCAACTACCACAGCGTCGACGATTTACTGGCAGCGTTGGGTTACGGCGAAGTGACCTTGAATCAAGTGGTGAACCGCTTGCAAGATGCCGTCAAGGCCAGAGAAGAGGTTCCCGAAACCCCGAAAACCCTCCAACAGACGCTGTCGCTCTCAACCGGAAGCGTTCCCGACACCACCACGAGCAAATCTCCTATCGCGGGAATTGAAGGGATGGTGTACCACATCGCCGGATGTTGCAAACCCGTCCCCGGAGAGCCGATAATCGGCGTGGTCACGCGGAGCGATCGCGGCATTTCTATTCACCAACAAAACTGTCCCAACGTAGCGTCGATCCCCGGAGAGCGACTGGTTCCTGTCAGTTGGAACAGCCCCCATCAAAACGGACGCGCTCAAACCTATCCCGTGGATATTTCCATCGAGGTTCTCGATCGCGTCGGGGTTCTCAACGATATTCTCTCGCGGTTGAAAGACAACAACATCAACGTCCACAGCGCCCAAGTGCGAACCAGCGACGGAAAACCCGCCATTATCGACTTGGGAATCGGCATTCGCGATCGCACGCAACTCGAGCGCACCTTCGCCCAAATCCGCCAAATGAGCGACGTTCTGAACCTGCGGCGTTTGGGGGAAATGCACAAGTAATTCAGTCACCAGTCACCAGTCACCAGTCACCAGAGGTAGGGTGCGTGACGCGGCGAGACTATGTTGCCGAAGTCAGGTCAATGTTGGCCTGCCGCGTCACGCACCGCCCCCACCGGAAAATGAGAGGAGAATCGTAGCCCCTGTCAAACGAGAAAGCGAGACACCGCAAGGATGCCTCGCTTTCTGGAGATGTCTCCACAGGGCAGACGGTTTAGAAGCCTCGGCGTCCCCAGACCACCAACGAGATCGAAAAGGTGAAGACCACGAGCAAGCCTGCCCAACCAGCACTCAGAATATCCATAGGTTTCGTATCGAATTTAAATTCAGCTTGAATACCAAACCTTATGATACGGCAAAGTTAGGGGATTTCTGAAATCGACAGGGTGTAGGGATGGGCTTCTCCGTTGCGATCGCCGACGTAGATGTAATAGGTTCCTTGTTGCAGGTAGCCGGACTGTTGCGGCGTGTTGCGGGCGCAGAATCGATCGCTGTTGTCGGGGCCGACGACTAACAACGTGGGATTCCCGCCGCCAGCAATGGAAATTCGCAAATAGGAGAAATCTTCCGTCAATCGTAACTCGTGGTTGGGACGAGCCGCGATCGCCCCGCAATCGTCGCTGGCTTGCGTTCCTCCCGACGTTCCCGCAAGGGTTTCCGTCTCGAAACCCGACCGGAGTTCGATCGTTTCGCCTCGCGCGATACCGGGAACTCCCAAAACGACGCCGAGAGCGACTGCGATCGCGATCGAAAGGGGATGACGTTTCATATTCGATCGACCTCCTCCAAAAATACAACGGTTAGAACTGTCTCAATTCGATAAATTTTCCCAAAGAGAGGAGTTCTACCTTCGTTCTAGTTTGATTGTCTCTCGTTGCCTTGTAAATCTCCCCGAACTTATGCCAGTTATCCGGCGGTCATAACCGGTCGTCCCGCGTCTTCGGGTTCGGCGTTCTCGCCTTGGAGCGGGGCGCTTCCATTCGCTACAATCAGCTAAGGAACCAGCGTTTCGGTTTCGTTCGCGATAGCGGAACGGAGTTCTTTCGCGTTTTACGAAGGCTTGTCAATGACCCGCGATTGACTGCCAGACAGTCCAATCGGGGCTTGAGGGGGGTCATCCCTCATCGTAAGCATTGACTAGACCTCAGAGCAGTTATCTGGAACGGACGGCAGAATACTCCTCTCGTTCTGCCCTCTCCAAACCGAGAAATCCCTCGGTGCTGTCAGACAGGACATCTTGATAGCTGTGGTCGAAGAGGCAAACACTCCCAAAAGGAGAATTATCTTAAATGCGAGTCCCTGTCGTATCAAAAGAAGGTGTTCCTCTGATGCCAACAAAACCCAGTCGGGCGAGACGTTGGCTCAAAGAAGGAAAAGCGGTTCAAAAATGGTCAGATGTCGGAGTGTTTTACGTCCAACTGACCGTTGAGCCGAGCGACACCCAGACCCAAGAAGTCGCGGTTGGAGTAGACCCCGGCAAGCACTTTTCGGGTGTGGCCGTGCAATCAGCCAAAGCTACGCTATTCATGGCACATCTGATTTTGCCGTTCGAGACGGTCAAGAAACGGATGGAGCAGCGACGCACGATGCGGCGTACTAGACGCTCTCGTCGCATCAACCGCAACGTGCCGTTTAAGTTTCGCAATCACCGCTCATCGCGGTTCTCTAATCGCAAGGGACACAAACTGCCGCCGAGTATCCGTGCCAACCGACAACTCGAATTGCGAGTCGTTAGGGAATTGGCGGTGATATTTCCCATTTCTACCATCGTCTGGGAATACGTTCGAGCGGATGTCGATCTAACCAGCGGACGGCGAACGGCTCGTTCGGGGAGGGGTTTTTCTCCCGTGATGGTCGGGCAGCGCTGGGCGATCCAACAAATGGAAGAAATCGCCCCAGTGGTGCAGTTGCAGGGTTGGAAAACTGCCAACCTGAGACGAGAGTTGGGACTGTCCAAGTCTGGCAACAAAGGTGAAGCGACCCCAGAATCCCATGCGGTAGACGGTATCGCCCTGGCCTCGTCTCAGTTCGTTCGATATGAGTCGTTCCACGGAACGAACGTTCGCGGACATCGGTGGAAGGGTAGTGTTTGCATTACTCCCGCACCGTTTCGAGTGATTCGCCGTCCTCCCATCTGTCGGAGACAGTTGCACCTTCTGCAACCTGCCCAGGGTGGCAAACGTCGCAAGTATGGCGGAACCGTCACCCGGAACGGATTCAGAAAAGGTGATTTCGTTCGGGCGTCTAGGGCAGGACGCCAATATTGGGGCTGGGTTTCTGGAGATACCGCTCGTCAAGTATCCGTCAGCGATATTAACTGGAAGCGTCTCGGACAGTTCAGCGCTTCTAAAGTGCAGTTGCTCGCCCCCAACACGAATTTGCTGGTCTCGGGGGCATCGAACCCCACTCGACCAGCGCTTTGTTCCTCCCGCGCTTGAATCGCAGATTTCAAGCGGGGTATCCACAAAGGAGATTTTGATGAACCCACAATCTGACTGGCAACGCAGACTGCAAGAGTTGGAACTCGATATCGATCGCCATCAAAACAACGACAACCTCCCCAACGAGGACCGTCCCAACTCGCTCCAAACCCTGTACCAACAAGCCCGAACCTGGTTTCAAAACCTCCCCCCCATCGGACAGGTGGCGGTGGGGATCGGCGGTATCGTGTTAGGGTTCTCGATTCTACAAACCCTGTTGCGTCTGGTGTCTCTGGCTATCAGCGTCGCCATTCTCGCCGTTTTCGTTTACGGCGGCTATCGCTTGTTTTTCGCCAGTGGTTCCTCTGACGAATCCCAGCCATAACGCCCTGTCATGGAGTATCCCGTCGAACGCTTCAAACTCTCGCAAACCGCCAAAGACCAACTGACGAAACTCAAACGTCAAACTCGGATCGATCGCTGGAACGTCTTGTGTCGCTGGGCGTTCTGTCGGTCTCTGGCCGAAGAGAGTCCCCCGTCTCCAGTGCCGATCTCGGGCGACAGCAACGTGGAAATGAGCTGGCGGGTGTTTGGCGGTGAAATGGCCGATGCGTTGGCGATCGCCCTCAAACAACGCTGCTATAACGATGGCTTAGACACCGATCGCGACACCCTCGCCCGACAGTTCGCCCTTCACCTCAACCGGGGAATCGGCTACTTAGCCAGCGATCGCGACGTCCAACAGATCGAAGACTGGCTGACCTGGCTCGACGGCGATCGCCCCGCGACATAGAAAACTGCCAGAGGGAGCGTATACAATCGGAACTGTCGAGTCAGGATTCGAGTTCATGTTCGCCCGTTTGCGCGTCGCCGCCGTTGTCCTGTGCCTGTTACTGTTCGGAAGCGCGATCGCCCCGGCCGCGATGGCCGTTCCGACCTTCACAGTCTACCCCCCTGTTTACATGGCAAGTCTATTTCACTTTTCCGGCCAGCGTCCCGATAACTTAGGCGTGAAAGGCGATCGCCTCGCCCCTTGTCCGTCTTCGCCCAACTGCGTCTCGAGTCACAGCGACGATTCCGAACATTCGATCGCCCCGTTGACTTACGACACGACGCCCGAAGCAGCGATCGCGCGATTGAAAGACCTCTTACAAACAACCGAAAACGCCGAAATTATCGAAGCGAAACCCAACTATCTCTACGCCGAATTTACCTCGAAACTCATGGGGTTCGTGGACGACGTAGAATTTTTTGCACCCGAGGGTGAGGGGGTCGTCCACGTGCGATCGGCCTCTCGTCTGGGTCAGTCCGATCTCGGTGTTAACCGCCAGCGGATCGAAGACCTCCGAAAACAGTTTGACGGCTGATGTCACGCTCGATTCCCCTGTGGCAGCGACTCCTACAGCTGCTCGACCACCTCGGACAGCGCCCCGAGGCCGTGAGTACGCTACTGTATCTTCTCGTAGCCGTGGGCGGTTGTGCCATCGTCGTTCAGAACCGTTCGTTTCTGCGATCGCGCTCCCCCATCCCTTCGGACTATACCCCGTTTGCGGGGGTGGGACTGGCACAGCCGACGCCGTCTGCGTCTCCCGTTGCAATTCCGAGACCTTTACCGCCGCCAGAGGTCGCGATCGCCTTCGACGCCACAGAACGCGCGAAATTGGCGGCAGTTGCCGATCGCCGCTGGGACGGGCGACGCTGGTACTTACAGAAATCCGCCGAACTCACCGCCTATCTGTCTGACGAGTTTCTCGAACGTCGGGCAGAAATTGCAGCCGATACCGGTATTTACCCCAACAAATCCGATTACGATCGCTTGAAACTGGCTGAATATCGGCAGTTTGTCGAAACGAAGCCGCAAATTCGCCGCGCCATCGTCGGGAGTTCCATCGCCTTGGCAATTCCCGACGAGTTTTTAGGGCCGAACGATTTTAATTTGGGAGTTCCTGCCTATCGCCTCGCGGAAATGACCGCCCAAGTCAAACAACTTGCAGACAGCCATCCTCCTGAAGAAATCGTCGTGTTCGGTGCCGCGACGCCGGAACTGCTCAACCACGGACGACCGCAGGATATTTTCGGCGATGCGCTGCTGTTAATCGAGACGATCCGCCGCAAATATCCCGAAACCCGGTTGGTGTTTGCCTCGGTGTTACCGCGATCGCCTGACGAAGACCTCAACGATCCCCGGATGGCAGATGTGGATAACGCCGCCGTCCATCAGATCGATCGCGAACTCAAAGAAGTCCTCGATCGCTATCCCGACATCGAGTTTCTCGATCTCAATCCCTACTTTACGGACGAGTCGGGGAATCTCAAGCGGGAGTTTTCGACGGACGGACTCCATCCCAACCCTCGGGCGGCGTTAGTGTTGTTAAAGCTGCTCGATCGTCTGTGAGCGTTTTTCGTCGATCGTGATTTGATACTCCACCTGACGGATGAAGTTTTGCCAGACGTCGTAACCGCGATCGCTCAGATGAATGCCGTCGGTGGTCAGTTCCGATCGCATTCGTCCGGCTTCGTCGCTAAAGTGAGGGTACAAATCCAGATAAATCGCGCCGATTTGGTAACTCATCGTCGCCAGTTCTCGGTTGAGCGATCGAATTCGCAGGTTCGACACCGCCTCGTGTCGCGTCGGTAAAATCGACTGCACCACCAACCGAGCTTGCGGGTGGTTTTGGTGCAGTTGCAACAGAATCTCTCGATAGTCCGTCAGAATCTCCTCGTCGCTGCGGTTGCCGATGAGGTCGTTGACGCCCGCCATAATATAAATGCTGTTGGGTCGCGTCCCCTCGAGCAACGAGAGGCGGTTGCGAATTCTGGCGGTATTTTCGCCGCCGATGCTTTGATTGAGCCAGAGGCGATCGTCCTCGAACAGTCCCGGTCGCAACCACAACGACAGCGAATCGCCAATAGTGACGGACAGGCGGTTGTCTCCCTGACCGGCGGCGATCGCTTTGGCTTCCTGAGCGAGAAGGGCGACCCATTGCTCGTAAGTGGGGTTTTCCCTAGCACCGATCCAGTCTGATTGAAAGCTATCGCGAGCTTGACGGGTGTAAAGCGTACCCGATCGCAACGCAGCCAACCGCTGTTGGTACAGTTGGGCAGTCGAGACGGGGACGCGACCGGGAACGACTGCCACCTCGGACTCTGAAGCTTGCGAGACAATTTCCGTCGTCGGGTTTTCAAAATACGGTAGAGACGGGGGGTGAACCTGCGCCAACAGCGGCATCCACCCCAAGACGATCGACACAGAAGCAGGATTCATCGTATCGTTACAACAGAGTACGTCCTTATTTTGCAGGGTCGTGGCGATCGCCTCCGGAGAGTTCGCTCTCCGCGCCGTTCGGTGAACTTTTCTAAAGTTCCTCCGCCATTGTGGGACTAAATTACCCGCCCTTGCCTAAAATGTTAGCTTAAAGTTCTTCGTTAAGAATTTTTAGAGAACAGGAGAAACTCGCATGGCTGATTCCACCAATACTGGGGTGGTCCAAGCATATAAAGGCGACCCTCAACTGGGTCACTTATCAACCCCGATTAGCGATTCTGAATTTACTCGCGCCTTCATTGGCAACCTGCCAGCCTATCGTTCGGGACTGTCGCCGATCCTGCGCGGCCTCGAAATCGGTATGGCTCACGGCTACTTCATCATCGGCCCTTGGGTGAAACTCGGCCCCCTACGGGATTCGGAATTTGCCAACTTGGGCGGTTTGATTTCCGGCGTCACCCTGCTGCTCCTCGCCACGGCTTGTCTGGCCGCTTACGGTCTGGTGTCCTATCAAGGCGAGTCTACCAGCGACGATCCGTTGAAAACCTCTGAAGGCTGGAGCCAGTTCACTGCTGGATTCTTCGTCGGCGGTATGGGAAGCGCTTTCGTGGCGTTCTTCCTGCTGCAAAACTTCGATGTCGTCGATGCGATTTTCCGAGGTCTGGTGAACTACTAGACCCGAGTTCGAACACGCGATCGACTGTTATTTTTGAGTTATTTGAGATAGGAGAGATTCACATGAGCGGCGATTATGCAGCTTCTTATCTGCCTTGGATTCTGATTCCTGTCGTCTGCTGGCTGATGCCGGTCGTGACGATGGGTCTGTTGTTCATCTACATCGAACAAGACGCTTAATACGTTTTCTTGCAGTCAGTTTTTACTGTTTTAAACAGTTGTAAGAGGAGGCTTTTGCTTCCTCTTTTTTTGGCTGTTTTTAGACTTGACAGCAAATCCAGAATCAGGTAGGTTCCCAAACATCTTCACCACAGATACACAGAGGACACAGGGAGGCTCCTGCCTGGAATCGAACAGCCGCTGTTTGAGGTTCGGTTTCTGTACAACTCCATGTTGGGGGTAAATTTGCGATCGAAAAATTATAAAATTTAATTACTTTTTAGTAGCTATTTTAAAATATTTTAGATATATTTATAATTATCCGTAATAAAAGTTGTTTTTGATTTCAGTGGTTTTGAGGATAAAAAAACAACGATCTCGAAGGGGTTGGAGTTGAATTTTTAACCGAAATGTGAAAGACTCTTGTTCGCTAAAACGACCGATCGATTGTCAACTTTGGAGATAAATGTTTCGCATTCAATGCCGCGACGTAACCTTTCACGATATCGAGGCAGTGGTGTTCGATAAAGACGGCACGCTCGAGGACTCTCAAGAATTCTTGCGAATTTTGGGAATTCAACGGGCCCGACGACTGGACGCGCAAATTCCCGGTGCGGGAGAGTCCACCCTCATCGCATACGGCATCGACGGCGATACTCTCGATCCGACGGGACTTTTGGCCATTGGCAGCCGTCACGAAAACCTCATCGCCGCCGCCGCGTTCGTCGCCGAAACAGGACGGGGCTGGATGGAATCGTTAAAGGTGGCGCAACAAGCGTTTGAAGAGGCCGATCGCACGTTGGGTAAACCGCAATCCTCGCCGCTGTTCGTCGGCTCTCTCGACGTGCTGCAACATTTGGCAGAAGCGGGGTTGAAGCTAGGGATTCTCTCGGCGGATACCACCGAAGGGGTCGAACGGTTCGTGAACGAACACCAGCTCGATCGCTATATTTCCGTCCGCATGGGGGTCGATCTCGGTCCCAGCAAACCCGATCCGGTGCTGTTCGCCAACGCTTGCGACGCGTTGGGGGTCAACCCCCAAAACGCTCTGATGGTGGGCGATTCGCCCCTCGATATCGAAATGGCAAGGAAAGCGGGGGCGGCCGGAGCGATCGGCATTTGTTGGGGAACCCCCGAAGCGGCACATCTGGAAGCGGCGGACGTGGCGATCGCTCGACTCGACGACATCCGCGTGTTGTCCCTCTAGCGAATCGTCTTTTCTAACGCCCCTTGTAACGCCTGGGTCAAATCCGCTACCGCTTGACGGCTTCCGCGACGCCCCGAGGTGTAGGTGTCCCAAAAGTCCGAGGTAGAGAGGGGATCGCCGACCGTCAAGCGAACTCGTCGATCGCCCAAGGGTTTCAACGGCTGCGATCGCTCGCAAATTTGGTTGAAGGTTTCCTGCACCAAAGCCAGGGTATCGGCGAACCGTTCCACCGTTGGCTTTTCGCGCACGTAACCCCCCGTGACGGCAACGAAATGCTCCACGAGACGCATATGCCACATTCGTAACTGCGATTCCGCCGCGATGCGATCGATCAGTCCCCGTTCGACAGCCGACAGTTGCCCCGGTTGCTTCATCTCCTCACGATAAATTCGCTCCCACCCCGCCTGTTCGATGCGACGACAGCGATCGATGGGGCTGCCTTTCGGCCGCAAGTGAAAATAGGATTCCGAGACCTGTAACGCCACATCCAACAACGTCTGCAACCGCTCCGAGAGTTCTTCGTTAGACTGGGGCATTTCCCCCTCGTGGGGTAACGGTTGCTGGTAGGTTCGCGCGTAAAACTGCTCCATCAACACCAACAAGCGACCCCCCAAGCGATACAGCCGAGGATAAAGCTGTTCTTCGGGCGAGGCTCGATCGGCGTCTGAACCGTTTACGTCCAAGCCGCAGGCGATTTCCAACGCCTGCAAGCGACGGGCGATCGCCTTCCACGGCGGCGAGACGAACTCGTACTGAATTCCCAGGGGGACGATGGCCACGCGATCGGGTTTCCCTGCCTTCTGCAAATCCTCCATCGCCCAAAACGCTAACTGTGCCACCCCCGGTTCTAAGGGACTGACGATTTCGTTGTGGCCGTTCGTCGCGCCTTCAGGAGCCGCCGCTAGGGGAAAGCGGCCGAAGGCCAGCAGTTCCCGGGCCGATCGCAATCCCACCCAATCGAGCTGACCGCGACGCAGCGACGTTCCCCCCAACTTCGAGAGCGTCCAACCCGTACCTCGTCCCAACCACAGGGGAATGCCGCGATCGTAAATAAAATGGAAGTGCGTCGGCGAGGGAAGTGCAATGTCCCGCTCTCGTGCCGTTTGGGGCAACAAGTCCCAAACCAAAGCAGCCAAACACAGCGGGTCGGTGGGCTGCGGGTGTCGAAACGCCAGTATCAACCGCGCTTCTCCGTCGCAAAACTGACGGTATAGCTGCGCTAACTGTTCGACGTTTTCCCCACGTACCTCTTGAATTCCGGCTTTCCACCGCCGCAGGATCGGGAATGTCAACTGCGCCAACTGCCGAACGCCAGGGTTGAAATCCGGCGGGATAAACTCTAAAGGAGAACTTGCGATCGCCATCGTTGTTTCTAGATTGTAAGAGTAATTCCGTCCTAACACGGGGGGTCTTCTCTTATTTTCGCGCCTGTGACGACTGTGAAAGTGCTGTTGCACTGCGTGGGAAGCGATACGTCCGCCCGATACAATAAATCCGAAAGACCCTTCTATCTTATTTCTCGTTTTTACCCTTTATGCAGCCTCCGCTTTCTCCCGGCACTCTGTTACAAAATCGCTACACCATCGTTCGAACCCTCGGACAAGGGGGGTTCGGGCGTACCTATCTCGCCGAAGATCGCGGACGCTTCAACGAACAGTGTGCGGTGAAGGAGTTCGCCCCCAGTAACACCGAACCCGACACCCTGGAAAAATCTAAGGAACTGTTTCAACGGGAAGCGGAAATTCTCTACCACCTCCATCACCCGCAAATTCCCGAATTTCAGGCTATCTTCGAGGAAAACCAACGGCTGTTTATCGTGCGCGATTACGTGCGAGGACAGACCTATCAAGATCTCTGGCGCGATCGCCGCAGTCGCGGGGAACGTTTTTCTGAAGCCGAAGTCGTGCAACTGTTACGGCAGTTGCTACCCGTTCTCGACTACATTCACAGTCAGGGCGTGATTCACCGGGATCTCTCTCCCGACAACCTCATTCGCCGCGATCGCGACGGTTTGCCCGTTCCGATCGATTTCGGAGTCGTCAAGGAACTCGCGACGCAAATTCAAGGGGTCGATACGGTTCGTCAAGCCACTATCGTCGGAAAAGTCGGTTACTCTCCCAGCGAGCAGTTGCAAGGCGGACGCGCCTATCCTCACAGCGATCTGTACGCTCTCGGGGTAACGGCGATCGTGTTGTTGACCGGACGGGAACCACAAGATCTCTACGACGATCGCCAGTTTGCATGGAATTGGCAATCCTTTGCTGCGGTCAGTCCGCAACTGAGCCAGATCCTCAATAAAACGATCGCCGCTCGTCCGGGCGATCGCTACGGAAGCGCCCAGGAAGTCCTCAACGCGTTGGTTGGACTCGATACCGTTCCCTCTCAAGGTGCGTCTCCTCCGGTCGCGCAACCGTCCCAAATGCAAACGGTCGCCGTCGGACGCCGCGTCGAACCCCTTCCCCCAACGCAAGCCGATACGCGTTCGGACTCTTCGTCGAGGGACGATCGCCCTTCGACTTGGGAAAATCCCGTTGTCGTCGCGGTAGCGGTGGTCGTCCTCGCTCTCCTGACGGGATGGAGTTCTTGGACGTTAGTGAACGCTTTCTTTGGGTCGGACGACGACGCCCCGAGTCCCACCCCCGAACAACCTCTCGGAATTCCGAGTCCGAGTCCCACTCCGACCCCGAGTCCCACTCCAACGCCGAGTCCCACTCCAACGCCGAGTCCGAGTCCCACCCCGACGCCGGAAGAGATTACGTTCGATCGCATCCTCAATCTGACTCCAGGGACGACGTTCCAAACTCAAGGGGTTCTCGACGCCAACGGTACGGACAACTACCGCTTTCAAGCTGAAGCCGGGTCGCGATTGAACGCTTTTGTGGAAGGGGAACGGGTCGTGTTGACGGTGTTCGACCCTCTCGGCGAACCGGTTGCGGGGCGATCGCAGCGGGTTTTCGGTTGGGAAGGGGAACTCGAAACAGACGGGCAATATACGGTACAACTGAAAACGGTTCGCGGTGTTCCCGATGGCGAGTACGACCTGAATTTGACGCTCACTGCACCGCCGACGCCGACTCCCACACCGACGCCAACTCCCACACCCACACCGACCCCCACACCGACCCCCACGCCGACGCCGACTCCCACACCCACGCCGACGCCGACTCCCACGTCGCCACCATCGCAAGTCGAAATCGAGCGGTTGAATTTTTCAGCGGGACAGAACGACGTTCAAGTGACGGGAACGACTCGCCCTCAAGTGATTCAACGTTATTTGGTTCCGGTTGCTGGCGGACAGATTCTCGGGGTGGAACTGTACCCCATCACTCCTGAAGGAACGGAGGTGAGTTTTACGGTGCGTTTACCGAACGGTCAGCCGATTCCTGAAGCGAGGAACGTGGTCTTTTGGCAGGCGAAAATCGATCGAGGAGGAACCTATCAAATCGACGTGGTCGCACCGCGATCGCATCCGTTTGAGTTGAGTGTGAGCGCCCGAAATCCTTAATTTCAAATAGGTAATGGATAATTTATTCGGTCGAGTCAGCGATGTAATTCGTCGTGTTCCAGGGCGAGCGTATCTGCTATTGGCGGTGCTGATTTTTGCGGCGGCGAATTCGGTCACGCGACGCCTGACTGAGTTAGGGGCGCAAAATTTAATTGACGGTCGAAATCCAATTTCGTTTTGTAACGTTCTGTTTGTCGGAAATCTTTGTGCGTTACTTGTGTTGAGTGTCGTTTATAAAGATCGATTAAACGCGCGATCGCTCGCCGAACTCTCTCGTGAAATTTGGCTGAAATTGTCGGTTGTGGCGGTGTTATCGGGGGCGTTAGCACCTGCTTTGATTTTTATGGCGATCGAGCGAACGTCGGTCAACAACGTCATTCTCGTGGGACGACTCGAACCGCCGTTAGCGTTAGCGCTATCGGTTCTCTTTTTAAAAGAACGACTCAACAAATGGGTGGTTTTGGGGGCGATCGTGTCCTTTGCTGGGGTCGCACTGACGGTCGTTCTCCAACCGCCGACAGACGACGCGATTTCGATGGGAAACATGATGTCGATCGGACGGGGAGAGGTGATGGTGGCGATCGCAGCGGTGGCGTTAGCTATTTCGACGACTATCAGTCAAGCCAATCTCGCTCGCGTTTCGCTGGGACTGTTTACACTCGTGAGAACGGCGGTCGGAACGGTCGTTTTCTTTGCGATCGTGATGGTTCTCTTCGGTTGGTCTCACTTTATGGATATCTTTTCACCCATTTTATGGAGGTGGATGTTCGTTTACGGTGCAGTTATCGTCGTCGGCGGACAACTTTGTTGGTTTCGAGGTCTTAAAACCACTCGCGCGTCAGAAGTTTCCCTCGCTAGCTCGTTTAGTCCGGTTGCAGGAGTTTTGGCTGCGTATTTTATTTTGGGTGAAGTGCCGACTTCCGCTCAGTATATTGGTGGAAGTGCGATTATTTTGGGAATTGCACTCAATCAGTTTGGAGTTTGGAAACAACATGAGGGTGAAGTCCGAGAGCGCTTAAAGAAAGAGCGAGATATGGAAGTTGGCTTCAAGGGAATTTAACTTTAAAAAATCAAGACCAAAATGTGGTTTGAATTAACTTCATAGGGTTTGCTGAAAAAGTTATCAAAAGCTGGGGGTGGAAAATGAACAAGAAGCCGTCTTGCTCAAGGTATAAATCTGAATTGACTTAACTCGTCCACTTTATAAGTTACAATAATATTTCTCGACAAAATTATGAAGT
>NZ_JAQNCQ010000187.1:0-18658 GCF_028368005.1 Geitlerinema sp. CS-897
ATAAATTTACTCAACTGAATTTGGGGATGGTAGCGAATCAACAAATGCACGTGGTCTGACTCCCCGTTAAACTCAATCAGGTTAACCTCCCATTTTCGACAAGTCTCGTTGAAAATTTCATGCAGGCGATCGTGAATTTCCTTGTTAATAACTTGACGGCGGTATTTCGTCACGAAAACGATATGAGCGGTAAGCGTGTAAACAGACCTAAAACCTTTGTCATAAAGGGTTGACATACGAAGCGGCAAGCTGTAAAGTGGTCACGATGATGTTAACCTACTGCTACCGAATTAAGCCAAGCGCCGAGCAAGAAGCCGTAATGCTGCACACCTTAGAGTTGCTGCGCCGTCACTGGAATTACGCTCTGGGTCAGCGCTTGGATTGGCTGCGACGAACTCGCTGCCGTTTAGATCGGTGCAGTTTGGTATCCGAACCCATTGGAGAGATTCCCGAACGAGTTAATTACTACACCCAACAATCGGCGCTTAAGCAAACAAAACAACTGTTTCCAGACTACAAAAACATCTGGGCAGAGGCACAACAGGTTAACCTTCAGCGCTTGAATAAAGCCTGGGAAAGATGGCTCGTTCCCGATAAAACAGGTAAGCGTGGCGGCCGACCTCGATTCAAAAAACCGGGGGAATTGCGCTCCTTTGTCTATCCGCGCATCAACTGTGCGAAAGCAGGCGCTCATCTTCAAAACGGAGTCTTAAAACTCTCAAAAATTGGGGAAATGCCTGTCATTGTCCATCGCCCCCTTCCCGATGGTTTTAAGCTCAAAACTTGCACCATTGTTCGCAAGGCTGACGGCTGGTATTGTTGTATTTCCCTGGATGATAAAACCGTTCCCGAACTCTTACCGTTAGATGAGGTTAAATCTCCCGTTGGTGTTGATGTGGGATTAAAAGAGTTTCTCACGACATCAACGGGAGAAACTGTAGCCATACAACAATCCTACCGCAAAACTCAAAGACATCTGGCACGGCAACAACGGAAGTTAGCTCGCAAACAAAAGGGTTCCAAGAATGCCGAAAAGCAAAAGAATCGCATCGCTCGAATCCATCAACGAGTCGGGCGTATTCGCGTCTGTTTTCACTACAATACGGCGCATCACTTGGTTAAAAACCATGACTTCATTGCCGTAGAAGACTTAAACATCAAGGGACTGGCTCGTACTCGATCGAGCAAATCAGTTTTAGATGCAGCCTGGGGACAGTTTATCACTATCTTGGAAGCAGTGGCGGTCAAACGCGGCATTCAAGTGGTGAAAGTCACGCCTCACGGCACGTCTGTAGACTGCTCGAATTGTGGCGCGAAGGTTCCGAAAACCCTATCAATTCGACTGCATCAATGCCATCGATGTGGCCTGGAAATGGATCGGGATGAAAATGCAGCGCTCAACATTTTAATGAGAGCGTTGAAGGCGGTGGGACTCATCGTCTCTGCCTGTGGAGGTCAAGAGGGTACTCAACCTTTGAAGCAGGAAGCTGAGTGTTGGAGCGGAGTGCAATTGGCTCTGTTTTAACCTTAGAAGCCCCCATTATAGCGCTAGCTTAATGGGGGAGAACGTCACCACATCTCGAATCAATTGCGCCAACCGCTGTGCGCTATCGGGAACGGCCAATCCTGCCATCGCTTTCGTCATGCGATCGAGCTTTTCGGGGGAGTTTAACAGTTCCAAAACCTCAGTTTGCAGCACTTCCGGCGAAATTTCCGCCTGACGGAACATCAACGCCGCCCCAGCTTCGACAAACCCTCGACCGTTGTAAAATTGATGGTCTTCAGCAGCATAGGGAAACGGAATTAAAATCGACGGGGTGTGTGTCATCGCCAGCTCCGTGAGCGTTCCCGAACCCGCGCGACTGACGGCGAGATTTGCCCGTTGCAACAAGCCCGCGACGTTGTCGTAAAAGGGCATGGCAATATATTGAGGGTGTTTCAAACTATCCACATCGGGATCGTACGTTCCAGTGAGATGCACGACCCACGCCCCCACCTCGAACCACGAAGGCGCACACTCGCGGACTAACTGGTTCACCGCTACCGCCCCTTGACTTCCTCCCATGACGACGATTAAGGGAACGTCATCGGGGATCGGGAGATCGAACGACGTGTCTTTTAAAAAATCGGGGCGAACCGGCGTTCCGACACACACTGTTTTAACCTGGGGAAGCGATCGCGCCGCATCTAAAAAGCCGATCGCCACCACGTCACACCAGCGAGAAAACCATTTCGTTACCTTTCCTGGGATCGCGTTCGACTCGTGGAGAACGACGGGAATCTCGAGCGATCGCGCGGCTAAAATGGCAGGAGCGGCAATGTAGCCCCCAGTCGTAAAAACGCCGTCGAACTTTCCTCGTTTCAAAATCTTGCGACAGGCGAACACCGCGTTGACAAAGCGGACTAACACCTTCACCGTTCCCAAACCCAAGCGGGTTTGAAAGCCTTCGACGGGAATTAAATGTAGCGGATAGCGATCGCCGACGAGTTGGGTTTCCATGCGGTGGGGAACGCCCAACCATTCGATGTGATAGTCGCTGAGGCTCTCTGCGGTGGCGAGGGCAGGAAAAACGTGACCTCCCGTTCCACTGGCGGCGACGAGCAGGCGTTTAGAAGAGGCTTCGGGTTCCACGGCGATCGAAACGAACGATGTCGATAGTTCTACGCTATCACGGCGTACGCTGTTTGGAGGAAGACAAGGGGACAAGGAGACACGGAAGAAACAGTCAACTGTATCCACTGTTGACTGCTCACTGTAAAAGGTTGGTGACTGTCTTTACCTTCTCCATCTCTTAACGGCTTCGTTCGGTTAAAGTTAGGATGTGTGACGCGGCCGGAAAAGGTGGCCGACCATCAGCTCAGGTCGGGTTACTGCGCCGCACACCGACGTATCTCACATAAAAAACTCTATGAACGCGAATTCCGCTTTTGTTTCTTCGGCAAACCGTTGTCTCGTTGCCCTGTGCGGTACGATCGCCTCGAGTCTCGTCGGTCTTCCGGCTTGGGCAAACCCTCCCGAAACCGCTCCCCCGGAACTGATGCAACTCCTCGAGGATATCGATGCGGCAGCTAGTGCGGGCGATGTAGATGCGGTGATGGAGTTTTACAGTCGCGACTTCGTTCACGACGACGGGTTGACGCGATCGAGCCTGCGATCGGCTCTGGTTCAATTGTGGGAACGCTTCCCCAGTTTGACTTACGAAACGGAATTGCTCTCGTGGGAAGCCACGAACACCGGCTATGAAGCGCAAACTCGCACGGCGATCGCAGGAACCGAACCCGCACCGCATCGCGAGTACGATCTCAACGCGACGCTACAATCCCGCCAACGCTACGAAAACGGACAGATCGTCTTTCAGGAAGTATTGGCCGAACGCGCGACGCTGACGTCGGGAGACGCCCCGCCAACGGTAACGGTCAATCTTCCCGAGGCGGTGATGCCCGACAGTCGCTACCACTTTGACGCGATCGTAGAAGAACCCCTCGACAACGACTTTTTACTCGGTTCGGCCATCGAACAGGCGGTTTCTGTGGACAACTATCTCGACGACACAGAGTTGGAACTCGAACTGCTGATGGCAGGGGGATTGTTTAAAGTCGGAGAAGCGGCATCTCGTGAAGGGGATTATTGGCTCTCCGGGGCGATCGTGCGTCGGGGTGGAATTACGATCGTCACCCAACGGATGAAGGTGAAAAAGTAACGTCAACCCCGACGAGGCGTCTCGGCCTGGCAACCTCAGACACTTCTTCGTAGAATACAAACAACCATCGAGAGAACGCTCAACGGAGTGCGATCGTGACCGGACGAGAGTTACATCAACTCATTCTCGACAAGTGGGGATGCTCCTACGATTTGCAACTGCGTCGCACGCAGGGAAAAATTTTCGTTCAAGTCATGTGGAAATATCTCGAACAGGCGTCGTTTCCCCTCTCGGCGGAGGAGTACGCCGATCGCCTCGAGAGTATCGCACAATACGTCAACGGATTGGGCGGTACGGAGACGGTACGGACGTATATCACCCAAACCCGCGAACGTCCTCGTTTGGGTAAAGCGGTGAGCATTCCCATCGAACTCGGTGCGCGGGCGTCAGAGTGGACGCTCGAGAATTAATAATCGATCGCGGTGATACCCACGGGAACTCGTCCCGTCCGAAATGTCGTCGAGGCAATGTGAAGTTTTTTTGCTAAGTTGTCAAAGACGTTTTCTCGAACGGGGTGAACTACTCATGTCCAATCCACCCTCGATCGCAGTCGTACTGCGTCGCATTTTTGCCGGACGGTTATCGCGGCGTATCGTGCGCTTTATCCCGATCGTATGGCTGGCATTTGCCTCGATCGCCATTATCGAACCTGGGATGACGCCCCCTGTCGTCGCACAAACTCCGCTTCCGCTTCCGGTGCCAACGCAAGGCGAACTCGAATCGGCTCCCGTGCGACTCAATGGATTGCCGATTTTCGAGGTAGCCTCGAAGCGACCGAGCGAGAGTGAGAACGCGAGCATCCCTCCGATCGAACGGCGGGTGGCAGAAATTGAAAGCGTCCTCAACACCGTTCTCGAACAGGGGTTCGATCCCGAGACGCTGCGCGTCTATACGCAAACCCTCAACAATCAACCGATTATCCTCGTTTCGGACGATCGCGATTTGTCGCCGCGCGTGATAATGACGGTCACGGAGTTAGACGCGGAACTGACGGATACTCCGGTAGAAACCCTGGCCCAGCGTTGGAAAGACAGGCTTCGCGATGCTTTGATCGAGGCGTGGCAGGAACGACAACCTCAAGCCCAACGCCGCCGGACGAAAACGGCGATGGTCATCGCTGCGGTAGTCGCCGTTCTGACGCCAATTTTGTGGTTGTTGCAGCGTCGGTTAAAACATCGATATCGAGAACTCTCGAGTCAGCGACATCCAGAAGATTTACCGTCTCCGGAAGATGAGATCGCCGCAGCCGAATCGCGATCGCCGACTCGGTCGATACAATTTCTCAACGCCTTGATTCCTCAAATCGCCCTCGAACGCCGTATCAGTATTGCGATCTTGCTGCGGCGCGTGTTGCAGTGGTTGCAGGTGGCGCTGGTATTGGGCGGAGCGATCGGGATCTTGTTCCAGTTTCCCGAAACCCGCGCTCAATCCCTCTGGTTGTCGGACGTTCCGCTTCAACTGCTCGGCATTTGGTTGACGGTTAGCATCGCCAACAAAGCCAGCGATATCGCGATCGACGGCTTTTTGCAATCTTGGGTCGAACGACAGTCGATCGATCCGAGCGCCTCTCAACGCTTCGTTTTGCGTGCGCCGACGCTGGCCGCCGCGTTGAAAGGGATGACCAGTTTCATCGCCGGATTTATCGGCGTCCTCTGGTTCCTCGGCTTACAAAAAGTCCCCCTCGACTCGTTGTTAGCTGGGGCGGGGATTTTCGGGGTTGCGTTGACGATCGTATTTCAGAATCTGATTAAAGACCTCATCAACGGTATTCTGATTCTTTGGGAAGATCAGTTTGCTGTCGGCGACGTGATCGATGTGGGGTACGGTGCGGGATTCGTCGAATACATGAACCTCCGCATTACTCGCATTCGCGGTGACGGGGGACGGTTGAGTACGATTCCCAACAGTCAAATTAACGTGGTTCACAACCTCACCAAGGAATGGTCGCGGATCGACTTCCGCATTCGTGTCACCCCGGACACCGATGCGATGCAGGCGATGCAAGTAATGAAAGACACGATCTCTAAGATGCAAGCCGATCCCGATTGGAGCGATCGCATTCTCGATCCGACATTGTTAATCGGCGTCGAACGGGTAGACGAAACGGGTATCGGGATTTTGATGTGGATTAAAACCCAACCCATCGAACAGTGGAACGTAGAACGGGAATATCGCCGTCGCTTGAAGTTAGCCTTCGACGAAGCGGGAATTCGCATCGGTATCCCCCAACAAACCATCGCCCTTCGCGAGAGCGATCGCTCGAACAGTCACCAGCCTTTTACAGTGAACCGCGAGCAGTGAACCGCGAGCAGTGAACAGTGAACAGTGAACAGTGGAGACAGTTGACAGTTTTTTCCTTCTCTCCTGCTTCCCTGCTCCCCTGCTCCCCCTCTCCTCCTCTCCCCCTCTCCCCGGCTTGGCTACACCGACGCTACCGCTTCGTCTTCCGGCGATTCGTCGGGTTCGCTGGCGGTGCTGCTGAGGAACTGGAAGGCTTTGACGATCGCCTTGGCGCAGACGTAGGGAGAGGCTTCGTAAAAGCGACTCCAGGCGGCGGCTTTGTCCTCCTCGTAGCGATCGATCCGTTCGGGATAGCGTTCGTTCCACGCCAAACGCACCGCGTGACCGATCAACACGTCGAGAACGATATAGTCGGTAATTTGAAGATCGGGGTTGCGATCGAATATCGCTTTTAACTCCATCAAAGCTTCGATGGTTAAATATCGGTATTGCGGGGATTGAATTTTGTTGAGCAACCACTCGACGCGCAAGGCGAAGTTTTTCTCTCCCGGTGTCATCTCTGCCAAAATTAACTCGCTATCGAGGCGGTTTCGACTTTCGAGTTTGTCCCCAATGACCAATCCTTTACAGTGTTTCAGAATCGTCCAAACGCCGGGATAGAAATTCTTGGGAACTCGTCCGGCTGCACCGTCCCGCTTGCGTTTCCGCAGCCAATCTTCTGGTTGTCCGTCGCTGTCTTCGGCGGGAAGCACCTGCCAATCGATCGCCTTTCCGAAAGGTTTGACGTGCAAGGATTCCTGTTGTTGCAAGCGGCGATCGAATCCGGTGTATCCGGTAATCGCCTGTCGCAGTCGCGTTTTAATCTCAAACGGACTCAACTGCATTAATTTCCCGTAGGCTTCGTCTTGCGTCACGCCAAATTCGCTGACGATTTCGCTGGCTAACAATAAAATTAAATAGCCGACGCGTAACGTCAACAACCCGTCAAACAGCGTCGGTTCTGCTTGAATGGTAATGCCTAAATAAATCAGAATTTCTTGTGTTAAGACGCGATCGCGAATGTCTTCTCGACAGAAATGGGCGATTTTTTCGATTAACTCTTCGTAAGGCAACGGACTCGTAATCGACGAATCTTCGCTGTACGACTTGCCGATCGCGATGTGTTTTTGACGCACCAAAATGTCAGTAACGGCTTCGGAAAGTCCGATACTCATCTTATTTAACAACGCCGCCGCGTAACGCACCACCGCCCAGTGAACCTGAACTTTGCCGCCATCGACTTTCACGTTGCTGGCGCGATTGTAGAGTTCTTCGAGCAAGTCTGCCACCGTGACTTCTCTGTCGCCACCGAACCCGGTATCGAATTCCAACCCTTCCAAATTCACCAGAGTATGCAGGATTTCGACTTGTTCGTAAATGTTCTCCGAAGGTTGCAACTGCTCTAACAACACCTCTACATCCCGCTCGCATTCTAAGCTAAACTCCTGTGTCGGCGTCAGGGGTTGGCTTTTGGCAGGGTTGTAAATCAGATAGGAACTGCGAACCGTCACCTCTTTCGGGGCGGGTTTGACGAATTCGGCTTCGTGGAGGAAGTTCACCCGTTCGGTTCCCGAAGTCAACATCAACTGGTTGAGGCGTCCGAGGCGAACGGGAGTGTTTTCACATTTACCGTCTCGCAGTTGCAACATCAGGTTTAACAGGGCATCCTGTCCGATTTCCACCAGTTGCCGAGTCAGCATCAACACCATCGTCGGACGCCCCAAGTCGTACCAGTGACGGGAAGTGTAGGCGATTTCGCTTTTGAGTTGCGCGACGAGGAAGTGGTAGTCGAGGGTTAGGTAAAACTGTTTCTGGTTGAGGAACGAGGGCAGAAAGACGATGGTTTCGTCGCGAATGCGGAAAATGCGCGAGGTGGTGAGACTCCGCAATCGCCGAATGGGACGACCGCTTAAATTCAGTTTGTCGTTGCGTCCGATTTGGTGGTAAATCCAAGTCAATTCTTCGGCATAGCGGACTTGAATCGGGTCGATGCGATCGGGGGTTTCGGTGGCGATGCCGTAGGTGGCCAGTTCGGCTTGTAGGTCTTCGTCTTCGCTGAGAAGGGCAATTTGTACGACGGATTGTTGGGTTCCGTGGCGTTGCAAGTGCCGTCCTAGGGGGTCGATATCGCCGAGTTCGATGAAGCCTTCGTCGAGAATTTGTCCCAGCCAGTAAAGGCTTTGCGCCCACACGAGGGGGACGTTTTCGTTGGGGAGGCGTTTTTGGGAATGGGGGTTTTCCCGTTCGGCGTCGATGAGATCTTCGGGGACGTAGTAGAGTTCGGGAAGCAGCTTCCAGCCGTCTTTTTCGACGAGAACGGCGTCCAATTTTTCGCGATATTCTTGGATTCCCTCACGATCGCCCTCGAACAAGCGATCGAGGTATAAGTAGGCAAAGAACAGCGGCCACTCGCACTCGATATGCTCGAATTGCAGCAGTTCGTGAGGTTCGTAGTGCAGTCGGGTACTGTCTTCGATCGCGGTTTGGTGTCCGTCGCGCAGGAACCGTTTGCAGCCGTAGTTGCCTTGCAGTTTTTCGACGATTTTACGGTAGGTGCGATCGCGCAAAGCCCGGTCTTCGACGGCGAAGGCGGGAAATCCGATGACGCTGAGGGTGGCAGCATCGACTTCTTTGGAGTTGGATTCCCGAGGCAGTAAGGCTTCGAGGGTGATGCGGGCCCGGGCGATATCGTCGGGGAGGGCGTGAACGACGGAGTTGCGATCGCCCCGCATCCCAAATAAGTTAATGCCATCGATGGCTTCGAGAGCCGCTTTGGCCATGCCGATGGAACTGGCGTTGAGTTCGGGTTTACCGTGGTTGATTTTGTTGCCCCGTTCCCAGATGCCGTAATCGGGGGTGCGATAGGCGCGTCCGATGTAGTACACCAGGTTCTGCACGAAGTTCACTTCGTCGAGACTGAACACGATGTTGAGTCCCGAGGCGGTCATTTGCGCCAACATCAGCAAAAAGACGGAGGTGGCGTCGATTTGCAGGTGTCCCCATTCGTTATCACCGACGACGATGTGGCCGGTGTTGGTGTCGTATTTGGCGTGGAGGGCGTCGAGGGGGTCTTGGGTATGTTTGAAGCGTTCGACTTTCGCCGCTTGGCGCATCATGGCGCACAGCAAGCCCCGCATGAGTTTGACGGTACTTTGTTCGAGTGCGTAAGCCCGGCTTTGTTGGCTGTCGAGTTTGCGGTACGCCAGGCCGAGACCCCAGACGGCGAGAATGCTGTAGACGTTATCCCGCACCCAGGCGTCGGTGTAGTCGCCGTGGTCGGTGATAGCGGTACTGGCGGGTAAGAGTCCGGTAACGGGATGTTGTTTGGCCAGGATGACGCCTGCGATTCGGGTGTAGAGTCGATCGAGTCGTTGCAGGCGATCGAGTTCGAAGGGGGTCGAAGGGGAAGAAACGGCGGTTGACATTGGGTTCGGTCGAAATGGCTCTGTTTGAGGGTAACGTGCTGAGAAACGAGCGATCGTTGTATCTGTTACCGAGAATCACCGCCGTTTTGTTTCAGTCGTCGTTTGTGATGGGGCGCAGAACTAGGACTGAAAATCGGCGACACCCCCGGTTTCGTTCAGCACGTCTTGCCATTCTAATATAACGGGATACGGAATTTGTAGGATGCGATCGCCCTCTCGCACGGGAAGGGTCAGTTTTAAGGTGCCGCGTTCGGGGAGTTGGTTGACGACGGCGTTGAGTTGGTATTCTCCGATGTTGGGGGCGGGATTTTTTTCGGCGAAGCGATCGGGGGCGGTAAGGGTTTGACCGCGATCGGTCTCGATTTTTAATTCGTCGGGATGGACGAATTCAACGGCATCGGGAAATCCGGCCAACCGTAAGTTTGTGGTTGCGACGATTTCGTTGTCTGTCTGTTTGATGCGTTTGTATAAAATGACTTGCCAAGCGTCTCCTTTGCTATCTTTTAAGGTATGTCTGGCTTGGTAGACCACTTGTCCGGGGGCTTCAGTTTGTTGTTGGATTCTGGCAAACGCCGGAGGTACGTTCGCCGACAGGTTGACGGTGGTAATGGCGAGGAGAAAAACCCCCAGAACCATCAAAGGTTTGAGAACGGATTTGAGAACCTGAAAAACAGATAGCATAAGCGATATTTGTCAAGTGTAATTTACAAAAATTTTAACGCAGAATTGAGGAGAGCGATCGTATTTTTAATAAGGTTTTAATTTTGGGGAACAGGGAACAGGGAACAGGGAACATCCCCATCAGATCCCCGGCATCTTAGAGATGTTGGAAATCTCGCCAGAAACCAAGGACAGAGAGGGTTGATTTGATTAAGCAACAATCATCGCCCCAACCGATACGATCTACTTAAAAATCAAAAAAACCCCAACTATTCCAAAAAGTTAGGGCTTAAAAAATGCAAAATTGCATCGATTATTTAACTAGATTTTGAAATTCGATTCTCCAAAAAATCAAAATTCAAACCTCAATCAAGATAAGGAATAAATACCGAATACATACCTCGCAAATCGCCTACTTCAAAATCGTAAGCTAAATCTTGAGGATACTTTTCTTTCACAAACTTCGGGCGTTCGTTTTTCGCGCCGTGACACGCCAAACAACTGGATTCGACGTTAATTCGACGATAATAACGAGTTCCCGCTTGTCCGTCAATCGTTTCCTCTTGCCAAAATCCTACCAAATTGGGGTTTTTCTCAAACAAATCTAACGCCTCGCTTGCCGTTTCTGTATCCGGGGCGTGGGCGGGATTTCGATATTTTTTGGCAATTTGTTTGACTTGCCACCCGGTTTCTTCTCCGAGTTGTTTCGCCCGCATTCCCACCGGTTTGCAGACTTCTTTCATCGTTTGAAGGGTGGGTTCGGTAGGGCTGTCTTCGATGGTAGACGCCAACCCGGAACGCATTCGATCGATCTGTTCGATTTCGTTTACGGCGTTCGAGAGTTCCGCCGGATCGACTTGTTGGGCGCGAGCGGGGAAACTCCATACAGTGAGGCAGCACAGGGCGAGAGCGAGACTCCACACCCCGCGAACGAGTGCTGTTTTCATGGTGCTTTCGTCCGATAAACTGCAAAGAGCTACCCGACAGACATCAGCTTTAGGGGGTTGTCGGCGTTGTCCGAAATCTTACGTCTGTCGAGTAGTTATTTACATTATAACCATGTAGTTGAATATGTAAAGCAATTGGTGATGGGATGGGGAAAACCCCGTTCCCTATTCCCCGTTCCCCCATCAACTACTTCGTTTCCATCCAGTTGTCTCCAGCGTGGATATCCACAACCAGGGGAACGCTGAGATTTACAGCGGATTCCATCGCCTCTTTAATCTGCGGTTGTAACGTCTCCCACTCCGACTCGGGAAGCTCGAACACCAATTCGTCATGAACTTGCAACAAGAGTTGGGCGTCGTAGTCTCGCAACAAGTCGAACAGCTTCACCATCGCAATTTTAATGATATCGGCACTGGAGCCTTGGATGGGGGCGTTCGCCGCTGCCCGCAACGCTTGGGAATCCGCCAATCCGAGACGTTTGAACTTGTCGAGTTGGATGTCGTCGGGGTTAGAACCTTGCAGTTTTCGCAGACTTCCCGATTCAAAGTTGAAATAGCGACGACGCCCTAAGAGGGTTTCGACATAACTGTGGGCGATCGCTTCTCGTTTCATTTGCTGGAGATACTCGAACACTTTGGCGTAGCGATCGTTATAGCGATCGATAAAGTCTCGCCCTTGGGCGGTACTCACTCCGGCTTCGCGGGCGAACCGTTGCGCTCCCATTCCGTAAATGACGCCGAAATTAATGGTTTTTCCTAACCGTCGTTCGTCCGAAGTAACCTCGTCTTTTTCAAACAATAATTGTGCCGTCAAACGGTGTACGTCTCGGTTGTTTTGATAGGCTTCAATTAACACCGGTTCCTGACTCAAATGTGCCAAAATTCGCAATTCGATTTGAGAGTAGTCGGCAGCGGCGAGAATCCATCCGTCTCGGGGAACAAAGGCTTTACGAATTTGGCGGCTAAACTCCGTGCGAATGGGAATGTTTTGTAAGTTGGGATTCGAGGATGACAAGCGCCCAGTTGCAGTAATGGCTTGGTTGAAATCGGTGTGAATGCGGCAAGAGTCTGGATGTACCAGTTCTGGCAAAGCGTCTACATAGGTGGATTTCAGTTTCGATAAGGTGCGATGTTCGAGGATGCAGTCTACGACGGGATGATCCCCTTGCAGTTTTTCTAAAACAGCGGCGTTGGTGGAATATCCAGTTTTGGTTTTACTGGTTTTTCGCTTGTCGAGTTCTAGGGTTTCAAATAATAACGTACTCAGTTGTTTGGGCGATTTTAAATTAAATTCTTCACCGGCGACTTTATAGGCTTCTCGTTCGATGCTATCGAGTTGAGATTCGAGTTTTTTCGATAAGTCTTTGAGATATTCGACATCGATGCAAATTCCCGAATACTCCATCTCTGCTAAGACGGGTTCGAGGGGAAGTTCCACGTCGTTATAGAGTTTCTGCAACTTGGGAACTTCGGCGAGTTGTTGACGCAGGAGGGGAACGAGGCGATACGTGACGTGAACGTCGGTTCCGCAGTAGTTGGTGACGAGAGGAATGGCTATTTCGCCGATGGTTTTCCCTTTGGGAACGAGTTCTTTATAACTTTGGGCGGTGATGTCGAGGTGGCGAAGTCCCAAATCGCTGAGGTTGTGGGTGGTTTCGGGATCGAGAACGTAACTCGCCAGCATGGTATCGAATACCACGCCTTTGAGATCGATTCCTTGGCTTCGTAAGACGAGGCGATCGTACTTGGCGTTTTGTAAGGCTTTGGGGTATTCGTCGCTTTCGAGAATCGGGCGCAACGCTTCTAAGACGGTGGTTTTGTCGAGTTGCGTTCCGCGAGTATGTCCGACGGGAATGTAGGCGATCGCATCGGCGGCGTCTCCCCAGCAGCAGCCCAATCCGACTAATTCGGCGTCGATGGGTTTGGTACTGCTGGTTTCGGTATCCCAAGCGACGGGGGTTTCGGGGTGGGTGTGGCGTTGGAGGCGATCGATCAGCGCTTGCAGCTTCTCTTCGGTATCGATAATCTCTGGGGTAATGTCGGAGTTTTGCGGCTGTTGGCTGTTGGCGGTGTCTTCGGGGCTGAAAAACCAAGTATCTTCGTCTTCAGCTTCGGCGGGGGCGTCGGCTGCGGGTTGGGTTCCCCCGAGTTGGGTTTGGAGGTGGTGGAGGTTGTCGAGGAGGGATTTCAACTCCAGTTTTTCGAGGATGGGGCGCACCTCGGCGGTGTCGAAGCCTTGGAGTTGGTAGGCGTTCCAGTCGATGTCGAGGGGAACCTCGCACTCGATGCGAACCATGAACTGGGTGTGATAGGCTTCCTCTTTTCCGGTTTCGAGGCGTTTTTTCTGGGCGCCTCGGATCTCGTCGATCGCGTTGTAGATTCCGTCGAGGGAGTGGTAGGCGTCGATGAGTTTGACGGCGGTTTTTTCGCCGATTCCTTTGACGCCGGGAAGGTTATCGGAACTGTCGCCGCAGAGGGCTTTGAAATCCACGACTTCGGCGGGAGAGACGCCGAGTTTGTCTTTGACTTGGGCTTCGTGGTACTCGACGGGTTGGGCGTTGCGCCCTTTTCCGTAGCCGCCGGGAAGGTGCAAGACGCTGACGTGGCGTGCGTCGTTGACGAGTTGGAATAAGTCGCGATCGCCGCTAAGGATTTTGACGGTAAAGTGGCGATCGCTGGCGTGGCGGGTGAGGGTTCCGAGGATGTCGTCGGCTTCGTAACCGGGGGCGGTGAGAATGGGGAAGTTGAAGGCGTCGAGGAGGGTTTTGAGGTTTTCGACGTCGGGAATGAAATCTTCTGGCGTTTCGGCGCGGTTGGCTTTATAATTCGCGTCGGCTTCGTGGCGAAAGGTGGCTTCGCGGGTGTCGAAGGCGATGGCGACGTAATCGGGGTGGTGGCTGGCGATGGTGTCGAGAAGCGATCGCACGAAGCCGAAACAGACGCTCGTGGGAATACCGCCAGACGTACGCAATCCGCCCTCGCGACTTTTGGCGAAGGCGTAATAGGCGCGATAGGCGAGGGAATGACCGTCTACGAGTAAAACGGTAGGGGAAGCGGACACGTCGAGTCTCCCAAAGCGTCGTTATCTGTTCGTTATTGTACGCTTTTTCGGGAGGTGACGGGAGCGAGGCTAGGGTTGGGCGGGAGATTCGCTCGAGGGCATCTCGGGGGTGGAGGTGGAGCGATCGAACGACGACGAACCGGTTGCCACCATCGCTATTAAAGATAAAACTAAAATTGCCCAAGCCCCGTAAAGTAAGAAGCGCTCTTTGGTACGCTTGCGGGTGGGCGATGGAGAGAAGGTTGCCGGTGCGTTGTGAGGTTTGGGTGAGGCTTTAAGGGGAGATGGAGATTTCAACATACAAGAGACGGTTGGGCAATCCATAGTGTTGAACGAGTCGAGTGGTTCGGCGATCGCGCTTTATCGCTAGTGATTATTATGCGGTTGTCGTCTGAAGAAACTCGACGATCGATGTCGCCCCTGATGGTGAGGCTCACCCCTTCGGCCGGTGAGTCCAGTATCGATTTTAGGTGAGAAGGTCGGTCTTTTGGGGCGATCGATATCACTGACCCCTGACAGTCTGTCTTCTGAATCGGTGAACTCTAGGTGGTATAACAGTTTGGATGAGAGACCGTTGAGGGACAGAGACCGAAGATGAACGATCGCAAGGTTTGGCGGAGACTGATGCAGTGCGTCGCGATTGTCGCGATGGTGGTGTTGGGGTGGACGGGCTGTCCCGCGACGGCGCGGGCGCGAGACAATACAGTAGACTATACGCTGACTGACTTGCGCTATCGGGATTTTGCCCGAGCCGATCTCGAAGGGACTTCTTTCGCTGGGGCGAACATGAAAGGGGCAAACTTCCAAGAGGCGAACCTCCACGGTACGATTTTGACGAAGGGTAGCTTTTTTGAGGCGGATTTAACCGGAGTCGATTTATCGGAATCTTTTGCCGATCGCGTGGTGTTCGATCGCGCCAATCTCTCCAACGCGATTTTTACCGATGCGATCGCCAGCAGCAGCACGTTTATCGAAGCAGACATTACCGGGGCGGATTTCTCGGGAACGATACTCGATCGCTATCAAGTTTCTCTGATGTGCGATCGGGCTGACGGCATCAATTCCGTTACCGGCGTAGCTACTCGCGACAGCTTGGGATGTCGTTAATCTCTTCTCCCGATTCAATTAATCCGAGGAGTCACCTCCCCGACTCGTCTTCAAAGCCAGAACGGAAGACTTTCACCTCATCTGGCTTCTCAATAGCTTGGCTTCGATCGAACTGGGGTGAAATCCGATTAGAAAACAGTCTTGTATATTTTTCAGAACTCGATCTGAAGAAATTTTATTAGCCCAAGGTCTACAATATGTAGAATGAGATCGAACTCGAGTAGCCGATATCAAAACTCGATTTAACGAACAGATTTAAAAATGACTTTTTCATCACAAAAAAATCGCTGGACGGTTTCAGATCTACAGTTATTTGACGACCCCAGAAATCAATACGAAATTATTGATGGAGAACTGCTCGTGACTCGCGCTCCTCATTGGAAACATCAGGAAATTGTGGGAAACGTCTATGCTGCGTTAAAAGCCTGGTGTCGAGAAACGGGTTTGGGACGAGCGGCGATCGCACCGGGAATTATTTTTTCGGAAACCGATAGTGTGATTCCTGATGTGGTGTGGATTCGTCAAGAACGGCTCGACAATTCTTTAGATGAATCGGGACATTTAACCACATCTCCCGATTTAGTGGTGGAAGTCGTGTCTAAATCCCAGCGCGATCGCCAACGAGACTACGAACTGAAGCTGAAACTCTATTCGGCGGAGGGAGTTTTAGAATACTGGATTCTCGATCGACAGTTACAAGAGTTGAAAGTGTATCGTCGTGACGAGTCGGTGTTGAAACTGGCGGCGACGTTATTTCCGTCTGACGCGCTTACAAGTCCGCAACTTCCCGGTTTTCGCTGTCTGGTTTCAGAATTATTTGATTAAAATTGTAGGTTGGCTTGAGGAACGAAACCCAACGTCTCACCAGCAACATTCAAACAGAATCCTAGAACAGTTGCGTCAAAAACACCTTTCCAGCCTTTTCGAGATCGCCGTCGATCGTAAATATTAAAGTCCGAACCCGCGTCTCGCGATCGATATAATTTTTGTAGGGATAGCGTAGCGGTTCGGGATAAATCAACACCGCCTCGCGACAGTGTTGGGTTCTCGCGTAAGAGTGGATTTGTGCGAGATCGTCAGAAGACGGTTTTTGGGGAACTTTATATTTTGTATCGAGGACGTATCGAACCTCGTGCGTGTGTCGATCGTAGATGACTAAATCGATTTTATAGACAAATTTTTCATTATCATCGAGATGGTGTTTTTTCTGAGATTCGACGCGTAAATTGTCATTATACTTGGGAACGTGCAACCGCAACCACTCCGCAACGAACTTTTCGTAAAGTTGCGCCATGTTGACGAGAAACGGGAACGTGAGGCGATCGCCCGATCGCGTATTGGGAACAGTATTTTCAAGGAAGAAGCGACAGAGGGAATGAAGCAACTGATAATCCGAGTTGAGGCGATGGTATGATCGCCCCATGCAATCCTTGGCCTCAAACGGTTGTAGCGTGACGTGGTGACTGAAGGTTTTGTAGGCTTTGCGGACGATCGAACCGTTACCGGAAACGTCGCACAAACCACTCCGAACCACGAGATATAGCGTCCAGGCGACGAGTTGATTTTCGGGAACGTCAGCGGTGAGATAGGGATAATCGCACGTGACGCGAGGTTCCCAGGGGCGTTTGAGGGTGTCGCGAAGATCGAGTTTTCCTCGAACCACGGTGAGGCGATCGCGTTGGTTGAGATAGGTTCGATAGAGTCCCCGACGGAAGAGATCGAGGCTATGTCGTGCGAGAATTGTGGCGAGTTGGCTGTAAAACTGCTGGAAGTTATCGCACTGGGTAACGCCCTCGAGTAGCTGAAAGCTGTTGAGTTTGTACGCATATTCCCACATTCCGAAGATGTTCGCGACACTGACTTTCGGTTGTAGGTGTAAATGAAGATCGCGAGTTAAGGGAATATGTCCGACGTAACCTTTCGCGGTGAGTTTCCAGCGATGCTGGGTGATGTAAGACGGTGGCGTGACTTCGATTTGCTTGCGGTAGCGGGTATAAAGTAAGGCTTCGCTGGCGGAATCGATATCGTCTCGATCGAAAAAACAGGATTGATACTCGGTTATATTGATATCGCGGCGAGTCATGGGGTTTCCGAGTTAGCGATTCCGATGCGATCTTTCACTTTTTCCCAGCGAAACTCCTCAACGCGATCGGGATTGTCGAAAAAGTGTTCCTCAAGATAGGGTTCGATTTCCATTTCCCAGATATCGGCGATGTCGTCTTCTAGGGTTTCAGTGAGGAAGTAGGAAATTCCCAGTTCGTAGTTGCGATCTCCGATAGCTTGATTGATATCCTGTAAAACCTCGACTAAGCCTTCTACATCACAGCCCGTTTCGTGGTAATCGTGATATTGGCGCACGACATCGTAATTTGGATCGATGCGGATAAATGCGAAGCGGCGGCGAAGGGCGTGGTCGATGAGAGCGATCGAGCGATCGGCGGTGTTCATCGTTCCGATAATCCGCACGTTTTCGGGAATACTAAAGGGTTTGTCACTTCCGGCGAGTTTAATTTCGGCATCTCGATATTCTAGTAAGTACATCAATTCGCCAAAAACGTGGGAAAGATTAGCGCGATTTATTTCATCAATTATTAAAACGCAAATTTCATCTGTTTTTCGTGCTTTTTCACAAAAATTCAGAAAACGACCGGACACAAGTTTATAACTTAATCCACCTTCTTTATTGGTAACAGGTCGAATTCCTTGCACAAAGTCTTCATACGTATAAGCAGGATGAAATTGTATAATTTCAATATTTTCGGTATTGTAATTTACCAAAGAGTTTGCTAGCTCAGCCGCTAGATAACTTTTTCCAGTTCCTGGAGAACCACATAAAATTACTTGCTTTTTACGAGATACTGCCTTTTTCCAAGACTTCAATTTACTGGGTTTAAAACTTTTTAATCCAGAAGATTTAGAAATTTCAGCATTGAAGGATTTTATTCTTTGAGGAAAAACCCATATCTCTTGATTTAGCTTGGAATAGCTCGGCAATAATTTTAATTTAATTTTTCCGTTATTCCGATCTCTTTCAATAACTCTGCCAACTGAACCGATACCTATCCCGGCTTGTTTTTGAGTTAATTCAACCCAAGTTCCATCTGAAAATTGTTGATATAGCTTATCTTTTAAAGATTCATATTGATCGATAACCACTCTAACAGTTGCTTCCGTTACTCCTGCTTTTTTAGATATTTGAACGTTGCTATACTCATCAGGGTAATTCCCTTTTGGGAATTTTTCTCTCCTCTCTATGACTAATTCTATTATTTTTTTGTTCCTTTCTTCTTTGTTTGTTTTTTTGTTCATTTACCAAAAAATTAAAATGTCTATTTAATTAGGGCTTGCTGAAAAGAAGTGAAAAGCTTACGACGTAAGGCTTAGAGGAGTCTTGACATGGCTTCGAGAACCCGAAAAAGAGGTAAAATTGGAAATTCCTGTGCATCCGGCAAGAAAAAATGTATCAAAAATCACAAA
>NZ_JAQNCQ010000188.1:0-5413 GCF_028368005.1 Geitlerinema sp. CS-897
CCCCCGAGCGATGCTGCCCCCCAACAAACCACTGGCGGCGCGTCTCGCGGTGACGTCAACTTCCGACCCCCGAGCGATGCGGCTCCCCAACAAACCACCGGCGGCGCGTCTCGCGGCGAAGTCGAGTTTCAACCCCCCGGACAAGGTTCGCCCAACCAAACCAGCGGCGGCGCAGCTCGCGGTGAAGTCGAGTTTCAACCCCCCGGCGAAGGCGCTCCCAGCGATGTGAGCGGCGGTGCGTCGAGACGGCCCGAACCCTTCTTCACACCGTTAATCCCTCCGAGTAACTACGGTCGCACCACAGCCGGCCGTCCGTCCCTGTTCGTCTACGTTCCAGAAACCAACGTCCAACAAGCGTTTTTCAGCCTGAAAGACGAAGCCGGAAACCTGCACTATCAAGGGTTCGTCGGTCTTTCCGGACGTCAAGGAGTGGTGCGTTTTAGCTTGCCCTCGGACGCCCCCGAACTCGAAATCGGACAAGACTATCAATGGCACGTCGTTTTGATGACCGACGACCTGTTGCGTCCCGACAGCCCCCGAGTCTCGGGATGGATCGAACGGATCGATGCTGAAGTCGAAGTGGCCGCCCAACCGTCCTTGGAGCTGGCCGATACTTACGGTCGCAGCGGTATCTGGTACGACGCACTCGGTACCCTCGCCGAATTACGCGAGACGAACCCGAACGATCCCACCCTGGCCAGCGAGTGGAACGACTTCCTCGTTCAAGTCGGACTCGATGAAATCGCCGATCGCCCCCTCACGAAATAATCGGACGAAGTCCCAGTGTGGAATCAGTTCAAACGGTCTCTTAAAACGTGGCAACACGTGGTAGTTCTCGCGTCCGGTACGGCAGTTGTTTGCTGTGCCGGCGCGTTTTGGGGTTGGTTTAAAATCCTCGAAGTCGCAGCGATCGATCGCTTCTTCAGCCTGCGACCGGCAGACCCCACGGACTCGCGGATTATTATCGTTACTATCGGTGAAGACGACATTACCGAAATTGGAGACTGGCCGATTTCCGACGCCGTTCTCGCCGATCTCGTCGAAAAAATTGCCGCCCAAGATCCCAGGGCGATCGGCTTAGATATTTACCGCGACTTACCCGAAGAACCCGGCCACGATCGCTTAGTCGAAGTGATGGAACAGACGCCGATGTTGATCGGCGTGCAGAAATCCCTTGGAGCTGGTACGGTTGCCCCGCCACCGGCTCTCGAGCGCGTCGAGCGCGTCGCCCTGGCCGACCTTCCCGAAGACCGAGACGGAAAAGTTCGCCGCGCCTTGATTTCGGCAATGGTCGAAGACGAACTCGTTCTCGGTTTGGCCACTCGCCTGAGTCTGTTGTATCTCGAAGCCGAAGGCATTTCTCTCGAACCCGTCGAAGGCGATCGCTCTCGCTATCGACTCGGACGAGCGACGTTCGTGCCACTCGAGGGAAACGAAGCCGGATACTCGAGTAAAGACGCAGGCGGCTATCAGATTTTCCTCAACTATCGCGGTCCGAGTGGTAGCTTCGAGACCGTGTCGATTCTCGACGTTCTGCAAGACCGCATTCCTCCCGACTTGATGCGCGATCGCGTCGTCCTCATCGGATCGACTGCCGACAGCACGAACGACTTCTTTTTTACCCCCTATTCCAACAACATCACCTCAGAAAGTAGCGAACGACTGCAAACCAGCGGCGTCGAGATCCACGCCCATATCGTCAGTCAAATTCTCAGCTCAGCCCTCGACGGACGGCCGCTGATGCACCTGTGGCCGCGTTACGCTGAATGGGTGTGGGTTTGGGTGTGGTCGATGGTCGGTGCCGTCGCCACCTGGATGCTACTGCCGAGGAAATTCTGTCGCAACAACATTTTCTTTCTCGGAACGATCGCGATCGCCGGTATTGGAAGCGTCGCCCTCGTCGTTATCGCTGACGTAGCCTTTTTGGCTGGTTGGATCGTGCCGTCGGTTACCCCCGTCCTGGCGTTAGTTATCTCGGCAGTTTTGGCCACCAACTCCTACAACCAGCGGCAGCTTCGCCAAGCTAACGCTCGCCTACGGGAGTATTCGGCCGACCTCGAAGTCAAGGTACGAGAGCGAACCTGCGAACTCGAAGCGGCCAAACACGCCGCAGACGTGGCTAACCAAGCCAAAAGCGAGTTTTTGGCCAATATGAGCCACGAACTGCGAACTCCCCTCAACGGGATTCTCGGTTACGCCCAAATTATGGAACACGCCCGCGACCTCAACCAACAGCGCCAGGGCGTCGCGATCGTTCACCAGTGCGGCTCGTACCTTCTTTCGCTGATCAACGACATTCTAGATTTGTCGAAAATCGAAGCGCGGAAGATGGATTTGTACGAAACCGACGTTCGCTTTTCGGCGTTTCTGGTGGGGGTTGCCGAAATCTGTCAGGTCAAAGCCCGTAATAACGACCTTCTCTTCTATTCCGATTTCGACGAAAACCTTCCTGAATTCGTCCGTACTGATGAAAAACGCCTCCGACAAGTGACGATTAACTTGTTGGGAAACGCCGTGAAATACACCCAAAAGGGGAGCGTCACCTTCCGCGTGAAGGTTCTTGGGTACGACCGACCTGAAGATGGCGAGGAAACTGTCGAGCTGCGGTTTCAAATCGAAGACACGGGTATCGGCATGACTCCCGAACAGCTCGAGAAGATTTTTCAACCGTTCGAGCAAGTCAAAGAAGCCACGCAAATCGCCCAAGGGACTGGACTCGGCTTGGCGATCGCCCAGCAGATCGTCAACCTGATGGGGGGCGAAATTCACGTCGAAAGTACGTTCGGTCGAGGCAGTACGTTTTGGTTCGACTTGCGTTTGCCGGTTCTGCACGCCACAGACTCGACTTCGCCGACTGCTAAATTCGATGCTAGTGCGATCGTCGGACTTTCTGGCGCGGCGAAAACCATTCTCCTGGTGGACGATCGCCCGGACAACCGCGTTGTCGTCACGGCTATGTTAGAGCCTTTAGGATTTAAAATTCTCGAGGCTGAAAACGGTGAAGTCGGCTTCGAGTTAGCCCAACACGCACGGCCGGATTTGATTTTGACCGATATTATTATGCCCGTCACGGACGGACTCGAACTGACGCGACAAATTCGCCAATGTCCCGAGTTAAAAGACGTTCCCGTGTTGGTGATGTCGGCTCGGGTGTTCGAGGCCGATCGCCGTCGCAGCCTCGAAGCGGGCGCGAATGCCTTTCTGCCGAAACCTATTCGAGCCGACGATTTACTTGAAAAACTGCAAACCTATCTCGATATCGCCTGGGAATACGCCATCGAGGAACCTGGCGAGACTGACGAGATCCCCCAAGACGAACCCTCTCTCGAGGATATCGATCCGGCGGCTATCCCAACTGAAGCGCTCGAGTCGTTAATGCACTTAGCGCGACGGGGTCACTTGCGCGGCATTATCAAAGAAGCTCAATGTCTCGAAGCCAGTCACCCCCATCTGGTATCGTTGACGCGAGAATTACAACAACTCGCGCGACAGTTTCAGGAGAAAGCGATTTTACAGTTGCTTCAGCAGTACGAGCCAGAGGAGAATCGCGAGAACGGACATCGCAAAGATTCAGAGAATTTGACCAGCGATTTGAACGAGGTTCGGCCTTGAGCGATCGCCCCCGTTGAAACGGCTATCACCTCATCTCCTCATCTCTCCCTAACCAAACCGTTCGAGAACGGCACGAGCGGCACGATTCCCCGAAATGGTGGCTCCTTCCATGCTATCGATATAATCCTGTTGCGTGTAACTTCCGGCGAGGAAAAAGTTTTCGACGGGGGTGACTTGCGGCGGACGGTAGGGATCTGTGGCGGGGGCTTCTCGATACAGAGATTGTGCCAGTTTGACGACACTGTACCAGGTCATGTTTAAGTCGCGGGCGGAGGGGAACAGTTCCCGTACTTGTTCGAGGACGTGCTGGGCGATTTGTTCGTTACTTTGTTTGATGAAGGGATCTCCGGGGGTCAACACCAGTTGCATCAACGAACCTTCTCCGGGTTTATAGTAGTCGCCGGGACTGGTGAGGGCTAAGTCGGCGAAACAGGAGAAGTCGGCGTCGGGGGTGTAGAGGAGGTTGTCGAGTCCGGCTGCTTCTTGGAGTTGCGTGCGTTTTTCGGCATCGTGCAGTTCTGTCACCCATCCGTCGAAACGCAGTTGTACGGTGGCGACGGGAACGGTATCGAGTTTGTAGATATTGTCGAATTCGGGCCATTTGCGCCACTCTGGAGGCAGCACTTTTTGAATTCCCGGTACGTCGCAGGCGAAGACGTAAGCATCAGCACTGACGATTTCTTCGGCATCTCCGGCGGCGACGACGATGCCATCGATGCGGGTTCTGTCGTTAGCTTCGCTAAATTTGATTTGACGGATGCGGCGGCGGGTGTGGATTTTCGCACCTCGTTCTTCGAGATAGTTCAGAATGGGTTGGTGTAGGTAGGTGTGGGGAGAGCCTTCGAGCATTCGCAAGACGGAGGCTTCGCTACGGGCGGCGAAAAATTGGAAAATGGTCAGCATACACCGGGCGGAGATGTTTTCGGTGTCGATGAAGCCGAGGGCGTAGGCGATGGGGTTCCACATTTTTTGGAGGCTGCCGTTGTTGCCCCCGTGCGATCGAAACCAGTCGGCGAAGCTGATGCGATCGAGATCGCGAATGGTTTTCATCGCCCCGTCGAAATCGACTAAGCCGCGCACGATGGGACTGGTTCCCAAGGCGAGGGAGTTACGAAGTTTGTCGTGCAGGGACAGTTGTGAGGTGGTGAAGAAGGCTTTTAAGCCGTTGAAGGGCGCCCCGGTGAAGAAGCGAAAGTCCAGTTGGCCGACTCGTCCGCCTTGGTTGATGAAGGTGTGGGTATGTTCTTTGAGGCGCAGATATTCGAGCGCACCCACTTTCTCCATGAGGGCGAAGAGGTTGTAATAGCATCCGAAGAAGACGTGTAACCCCATTTCGAGGTGGTTACCGTCGGCGTCTACCCAACTGCCGACTTTTCCGCCGACGAACGGGCGAGACTCGAAGATTTCGACTTCGTGTCCCGCATCGGCTAGGTTGATGGCTGTAGCCAGTCCCGCTAATCCCGCACCAGCGATCGCAACTCGCATTCTTAGTTTTTTCCTGAGCGTATTTCGTTACATCTTGTAATCTTACCAAAAATCCTGGGTATAAAGCCCCGTCCTAGAAGGACGGCTTTTGAGTTCTAGGCTATGCTTATAAAAACTAAGATGTTTTCCTAAAGTGCTAACCCTCAACTACCAGTATAAACTTATACCGACGGCCGAACAAGCAACCGCTATTGACCAGTGGTTGCTGGTCTGCCGTTCTGTGTATAACTATGCGCTGCGGGAGAGGAAGGACTGGGTTAACTCTAGAAAATGTCAAATCGATCGCTGTTCGATAGAACGAGAATATATCATTGCA
>NZ_JAQNCQ010000189.1:0-11369 GCF_028368005.1 Geitlerinema sp. CS-897
GGGTCGGTATTTTGCGTCTGTCCTTTGCGAACTTGAGGGCGATGCACCCTCACCGAGTCCCGAGGGAAAAGTGGCGGGGGTAGATTTGGGATTGAAGGACTTCGCCATCGTCAACGATGGTGTCAAAACTTCCAAATATGCCAACCCAAGGCATCTCGAAAAACACGAACGGAACTTAGCGAGGAAGCAGAAAAAACTTGCTCGTAAGTCCAAAGGTTCGAGGTCTCGAGAGAAAGCCAGGAGGTTGGTCGACAGAGTTCACGAACGCCTGTCAAATGCCCGTCAAGACTACCTGCACAAGCTGAGCCGAAAGCTGGTGAACGATAACCAAATCATCGTAGTCGAAAATCTCAATGTCAAGGGCATGGTTCGGAATCACAATCTGGCTAAGGCAATTTCTGATGTGGGCTGGGGAATATTCGTCAATTTTCTTTCCTACAAACTCGAACGAGAAGGAAAGGTATTGGTGGAGATCGACCGTTTTTTCGCCAGTTCTAAAACCTGCTCTGAATGTCTGTTTCAAGTCTCCGAGATGCCGTTAGACGTGAGGGTGTGGGATTGCCCTTACTGCGGAACGCATCACGACCGAGATGAAAATGCCGCCAAAAATATCAGAGCCGAAGGTATCAGACTGCTAACTGTCTCGGGAACCGGGACGGCTGCCGATGGAGGGAATGTCAGACCGAAACGCGGACGCAAATCCGTGTTGAGGCAATCCCCTTAGAAGTCGGAAGCCCGCGCTGTACCCATCAGTGTCAGCGTCGGGTAGTTCACTGCGTTTTTAACCTTAAGATCGAGCGGGTAGCAGCACCGACGGGTGAAGATCGAATTGCCGTGGTGTTTCCCCAAATTTCTAATTCCGAACAGCGATACGTCATATGTCTTGGGCTAGGCTTTTCAGTGCAATTGTTGCGATCGTCGTTGCGTTAGCGGCGATCGGTTTAGGTGGGTGGTATTTCGTTGTCTTTTTCGGTGCGATCGTCTTTCTTGGCGAGCGAGAATACTTTCAACTCGTGCGCGCGAAGGGCATCGCACCCGCCGCGAAAACCACGTTAGTTTTGTCGCAAGTCCTGCTGTTAATCGCAGCGATCGCCCCCGATTTAGTTAGCGTCGCGTTTCCCCTAGCCGGTGGCGTTATCTGCGCCTATCTACTGTTTCAACCGAAACTCGCTTCGATCGCCGATATTTCCACATCGATTCTCGGGTTATTTTACGGCGGTCTGTTACCGAGTTACTGGATTCGGTTGCGAGTCGAACTCGATCGCGTTCCCTTACCCTTCGATCGCACCGTCGTCGCCAGTCCCGTTCCTTTCTTCGAGAATTGGTCGTCTCCCCTCTCTCTCGAAAACGTTCCCCAAGGACTGTGTATCACCCTGTTGGCCTTCGGCTGCATTTGGGCGGCTGACATCGGGGCGTACTTTTTCGGCAAAACCTTCGGACGGACTCGTCTGTCGGCGGTCAGTCCCAAGAAAACGGTCGAAGGGGCGATTTTTGGAATTGCCAGCAGTACTGCCATCGGAGCGTTTGGGGCGTGGTGTCTCGGCTGGCCGGTTTGGCTGGGATCGGGGGCTGCGATGGGTTTGGCGATCGGTTTGGCCAGCCTCATGGGAGATCTGACCGAATCCATGATGAAACGAGATGCGGGCGTCAAAGATTCCGGACAGTTAATTCCCGGTCACGGAGGAATTTTAGATCGAACTGATAGTTACGTATTTACAGCGCCGCTCGTGTACTATTTCGTAATGTTCGTTTTACCGCTGTTTGTCCTGTAAAACCGCGATTTCACGGAGACCTTCAGATCGAGGTCAGTGTTAAGATACAAAACAAGAGCCGCAGGTGCGTACCGCCCACAGGATGCCGAACTCATACTGTAAGAGACTGTCATGCGAGATTTGAAACCGTCGAGCCTTGAAATCGGGCAACTCGCTCAGTTGTCTCTCGATCGCATGGCAGACGCCGTGGTTTTTTTTGACGGTCGAGCTGAGATTTTTTACGCCAACGATGCAGCCTGTCGGCTCCTCGACCTCGAACGAACCGAACTCCTGTCCCGAAAACTCTGGCAGATCGATACCGAGCTAACGGTCGAAGAGTGGGGGAGTTATTGGGAGCGCTTACACCAGCAAAAATCGATCGCTCGAGAGACGACCTATCTCACGGCCGCGGGCGATCGCGTCGCCGTCGAAACCACCACCACTTATATTTTTAACCCCGATACCCCCTATAGTTGTCTCGTCGCGCGTTCCCTGTCCAAACGAAACGCCGACGCTCGAGAAGTGCGACGTGCGCGCGAACAACTGCGAGCAGTTCTCGATGCCGTTCCCGGCTTCGTGTCTTGGATTAGCGCAGACGGTCGCTATCTCGGCGTCAACCGCCACCTGGCCGCCAGCTACAATATGCCGCCAGCCGCTTTCGTCGGTAAAGAACTGGGCTTTCTCAAAAACAGTCCCGAATTCGTCGAGTTCGTGCGACAGTTCCTTCAAAACGACGATTTGTATGCCTCACAAGTGATTCGAGCCAGCGTTCGCGGCGTCTATCGCTACTACATTATCGCCGCCCAAAAGTACGACGAAGGACGCGCGACCGTTGCCGTGGGGATCGACATCACCGATCGCAAACAGTCCGAAGAAGCCTTACGTCATAGCGAAAGCCGCTTGCGAGAGCAAACGCAACAACTCGAAGACGCCTTGCGAGAACGGCAAAAAGCCCAAGCTCACCTGATTCAATCCGAGAAAATGTACGCCCTCGGTCAAATGGTGGCGGGAATGGCGCACGAAATCAACAACCCAATTAATTTTATTTACGGAAACCTAGCCTACGCCGACAATTACGTTAAAGATTTACTGGGGTTAATGCAGTTATATCGCGACGAACTCTTGACGTTAACCCCCACCCTCGAAGCCGAAATCGAAGCGATCGACCTCGATTTTATCGCCTCCGATTTGCCGAAAATTATCGACTCGATGAAAATCGGTGCCGAGCGTATTTTAAAACTCGTGTTGTCGTTGCGAAACTTCTCTCGTCTCGACGAAGCCGAATTCAAACGAGTCGATCTTCAAGAAGGTCTCGACAGCGCCCTGGTAATTCTCAACCACCGCATTCAAGGGCATATCGAAATCGTCAAACAGTATCGCACGCTGCCCAAAACTTACTGCTATCCCGCACAGCTCAATCAAGTTTGGATGAATTTGCTGTGCAACGCCATCGATGCAGTGGGCGATCGCCCCATAGAAACCTCGGCCATCGAAACACCCCAGAAAGAACCGAAAATTATCGTCGAAACCGAACCGCTCGACGGCGATCGCGTGTGCGTGCGAATTCGCGATAACGGACGGGGAATCCCCGCCAAACTGCTCGAAAAAATCTTCGATCCGTTTTTTACCACCAAACCCGTCGGCGCGGGAACCGGCCTGGGATTGGCCATTTGCTACCAAATCGTTGAAAACCATCGCGGCAACATTCACGTTCGCTCTGAACTCGACAGCGGTACGGAATTTACCGTGGTGCTTCCCGTCAAACCCTTCGATCGCGAGATCGAAACCTAACCCTCTAGCCGCATCGCTCGGCGTTGCAGTCCGGCCGCGAGCCTCCCCGAAACGGCGTCCCGAGGGGCGAATTGAAAGAAAACCCCCGAGAAGTCAGTCCGAAAAACCGGGAAGCGTTATAGAATTGTGAAGCCCGACCCTGCCTTCCGGCAGACCGGCCGCTCCACTGCAAGCCTCGAGCCTAAAATTCATGTCCGCCGATCGAAAGCTGTACGAAGGGAAAGCCAAAATCCTCTACGCCACCGACGATCCCGAAGTCCTCGTCGCTCACTTCAAAGACGACGCGACTGCGTTCAACGCCGCCAAACGCGGCACGATCGTTCGCAAAGGCGAAATTAACTGTGCGATTTCGACTCATCTATTTCGACTCCTCGAAGCCTGCGGCGTCCCGACGCACTGGCTGGATACGCCGGAGAGCGATCGCATGAAAGTCAAAGCGGTCGAAATCGTTCCGCTCGAAGTCGTCGTTCGCAACGTCGCCGCCGGAAGCCTCTGTCGCCAAACGGGAATCGCCCTGGGAACGGAAATCGATCCGCCGTTGGTGGAATTTTTTTACAAAAACGACGAGTTGGGCGATCCTCTACTGACGCGCGATCGCCTGCGATTGCTAAACGTCGCGACTTCTGAAACGATCGATCGCCTGCGGGAACTCGCGTTGACCGTCAACCGTCACCTGTCAGAGTTTTTTGCCAGTTGCGACATTACCCTCGTCGATTTCAAACTCGAATTCGGGATCGCGTCCGACGGGCGCATCGTCCTAGCCGACGAAATCAGCCCCGATACCTGTCGTTTGTGGGATCGGCGCGAAACCGATTCCGAACGGCGCGTGATGGATAAAGACCGCTTCCGACAAGACCTCGGACAAGTCGAAGATGCTTACGAACGGGTGTTAGAACGGGTTCTCGAACGCGTCGAGACACTGTCGAATGCGGTAACGTAAGGCGAAAACGTTGGATAAACAGAGTAAAGTTTAAATCGACCGTCCGGACGTTTGGTGGGTGCCGGGATTTGGTGTGTGGAGGAAAAGGAGAATCGTGGACAGACTCAAGTGGTCTTGGTTAACAATTTTGCCGCTGGCGATCGCCCTCGTCGGGGGAGAACCGGGTATCGCCAAAGCCGTGCGATCGCTCGATGGGAACGACTCGGCGATGCGGCTCGATGGCTCGGACGAAAAAGCCAGCGCGATCGCAACAGACAACCCAACAACGCCTGAAAAACCGACAGTGGCGACCGTTGCGTCACCCCTCAAACCCTCGGAAACGACAGAGAACTCAGACCCCGAACGCGAGGCGGCCGCTCCTGAGCTGGAAGCGCGATCGCCCGTCGAGTTCGAGTCCCGAGCAGATCTCAGCCTGGAGATCGAGTCGGAGAGCGACCCGACGGTCGAGGAAAGAGCCGAGCGGACAGAAGATGCGGTGACTCCTTCGGTGGCGATCGACACCGACACCCACCCCGCCGTTCTCGACGAGTCGTCCTCTCCCCCCCCAACGCTGCGAGCGCAAAACAACGAAGACGAGTCCGGCGATCGACAACCGCAGGTTCTCGTCTCGGAAGTCGTCGTGCGCGGACCGGGCGGCCGGGAGATTCCCCGCGACCTTCAAGAACTGGTTTACGACACCGTGGGAACGCAACCCGGACGCACTACCACCAGCCGCCAGCTTCAAGAAGACGTCAACGCCATTTACGCCACGGGATTTTTCGGTCGCGTCGAACCCCTAGCCGAAGAAACGCCGTTGGGGGTACGCGTGATTTTTGAAGTGTTACCGAACCCCACGCTCAACCGGGTGACCGCCCAAAACAACCAAGTGTTGACCCAAGAGAAAATCGACGAAATTTTCGGAGATCTCTATGGGGATATTCTCAACTTGCGGGAATTCCAACGGGGAATCGAGACGTTGAACCAGTGGTATCAAACCAACGGTTACGTGTTGGCGCAGGTCATCGACCCGCCCGTTCCCGAAGAGGGACTCATCGCCCCGCCTCCGGTGTCCGACGACGGCGTCGTGACCCTAGACGTGGCCGAAGGTCGAATTGAAGATATCGATATTCGCTTTCTCAGCGAAGAAGGAGAACTCGTCGACGAAGATGGCGAACCCGTGGACGGACGGACTCGCGAATTTATTATTACGCGGGAGATGCGATCGCAACCGGGGGAAGTCCTCAACCGCGATGTGATTCAACAGGACTTACAGCGAATTTTCGGCTTGGGACTGTTCGAGGACGTGAACCTCTCCGTCGAACCGGGAACCGATCCCCGTCAGGCGGTCTTGGTGATTAACGTCATCGAAGGAAGTTTCGGCTCGATCGCCGCTGGGGGTGGGTTTAGTTCCGTGGGTGGCTTCTTCGGAACGGTGAGTTTCCAAGAACAAAACCTCGGCGGAAACGACCAGATTTTAGGGGCTGAGGTGCAGTTGGGAACGCGGGGTCTGTTCTTCGACGTCAACTTTACCGATCCTTGGATCGGCGGCGATCCTTACCGAACGGCGTACAACGTCAACCTGTTTCGGCGGCGATCGATTTCGCTGGTGTTCGACAGTGGCCCCGATCAGAGGGAGGTCGAACTCGATAACGGCGATCGCCCCCGGATCGATCGCATCGGCGGCGCTATAACCTTTACGCGTCCCCTGACTCGGGAGGTCTTTAATACCCGTCAAGCTTGGACGGCGTCGTTGGGTTTGGAAGTTCAAGAAGTCACCATTCGCGATGCAGACGGCGATCGAGAACCCCGCGACGAAGAGGGAAACTTGCTGTCCGCCAGCGAAGACGGTACCGATTTTATTCCCAGCGTGCGGTTTGGAATCGCCCGCGATCGCCGCAACAACCCCCTCGATCCCACCCGAGGGTATCGCGTCAGCTTCAGTACCGAACAGGCGATTCCTTTTGACGCTGACGTGTTCTACAACCGGTTACGCGGGAGTTACAGTTATTATTTTCCGGTGGATGTCTTAAACTTCACCGACGGTCCCGAAGCGTTGGCGTTTAACGTACAAGCGGGAACGATTATCGGCGATATGCCCCCTTACGAAGCCTTCGTTCTCGGCGGCGTCAACTCCGTTCGCGGTTATGCTGAAGGGGCGTTGGGAACCGGGCGATCGTTCGTTCAAGCAACGGCGGAATACCGATTTCCCATTTTTTCGATTTTGAGTGGCGTTCTTTTCCTGGATGTGGGAACTGATTTAGGAACTGGGGAAGACGTTCCCGGCGATCCGGCGGGGATTCGCGACAAACCCGGCTCGGGATTCGGTTACGGCGCAGGGATTCGCGTTCAGTCTCCCATCGGTCCGATTCGGATCGATTTCGGGATTAACGACGACGGCGAAAATCGATTCCACTTCGGTATCGGTCAGCGTTTCTAACCTGTTAAATGGGAGCGTTTGGGAATTTCAGAAACCTGTAGGGTGGGCGATGTCCACCACACAAAAGTTGAGTTAAATCGTTCAAAAATCTCAACTTTGAATTTTTTTCGATGAGTTTTGGAAAAGGTGGGCGATGCCCACCCTACAAAGTTGCTTTAAAACATTTTTGTTAGACAGCAACATCCAAAATCTTTGCATCCCAAATCTACGCGTCTTCTGTGTATCTGTGGTTTATCTCCTAACTCTTCTCTCGAAAATTTCCTGTAGCCTGTAGGGTGGGCATTGCCCACCCTGTAGAGTCGAGTGTGAGAAAATCCTTGCTATAAATGTTGTCAAAACCTCGAAATTGATACGAAATTTGAATTTCCAATACTGTTTTTTTCAACCCGACAAGTCCATCTATCCCCCCAACCCACCTTTCAAAGGGGGGCTAAGGGGGGATGGGGTGAAGACTTCTTAAAACCTAGCTTATCGGAATCCGTTTCCGATAATATCTGTAAAAAAGTAGAAATTACCCAGCGATCGTACAAAAAATGAAAATGATTTTCTACTCTATTATTTTTGAAATGTCTAATATTTCAAAAATAGTTTTTACTCAAAAAAACAATAAAAAAATAATGTTTCTGACTTAATTCTAGTTCTAGAGAGTTTCCAAAATCGTGTCACAAACACAAATAAAAACAACCGAAACAAGCCATCAAAAAACACTACCCGCGATCGCCCGAGGCGGATCGACCCTACTCGAAGGATTCGATCGAAGCGGCGTCGGCTTGCACTCGGGACAGACAACGCGAGTGCGCGTCCTCCCCGCCGAAGCAGGAGAACGCCGTTACTTTGTCCGCACCGACTTATCGGGAACCCCTTACATTCCCGCCGAAGTCGAAGCCGTGCGCCAAACCCAACTGTCCACCGAACTCGCGACAGGAGACGCCAGCGTGCGAACCGTCGAACACCTCCTAGCAGCTTTAGCCGCCCGAGGCATCGATCGCGCTCGCATCGAAATCGACGGCCCCGAACTCCCCTTACTCGACGGATCGGCGAAACCTTGGATCGACGCCATCGATCGCGCCGGACAAACGGAATCCCAAACCGCCACCGTCGCGTACCTAGACGATCCCCTCTGGGTGCGTGACGGCGATGCCTTCGTCGCCGCTCTGCCTTCCCCCGAACTGCGATTGAGCTACGGTATCGACTTCGACGCACGTCCGATCGGCAACCAGTGGCACAGTTGGACACCCCTGCAAGAAGACTTTAGCCAAGCGATCGCACCGGCCCGAACCTTCGGACTGGCCGAAGACGTCGATCGCCTGCGATCGGCCGGACTCATTCGCGGCGGGAGTCTCGAAAACGCCCTCGTGTGCGATCTCCAACACTGGCTCAATCCTCCCCTGAGATTTGCAAATGAACCAGCCCGTCATAAAATTTTAGACTTAGTAGGAGATCTGAGCTTGCTCGGAACGATTCCAGTCGCTCATTTTATCGCCTACAAAGCAAGTCACCGCCTGCACGTTCGATTAACTCAACGGTTGCGAGAGCGAGGATTGTCGCAGCACGGGTGACGGTTCCTCGACCTTCAGCAGACCCGAAAAGCCCTATTTTGCATTTCAACAGCGATCGAATTGAACTATGTCCACACTTACCGACGCGAATTCTTTGAAATCAGACTCGACCAAAGCAATCGAAACACCGTCCGAGCCACCTCAAACGGTGTTGACGATCGAACAAATCCAGCAACTGCTCCCGCATCGCTACCCCTTTAGTTTGGTCGATCGCATTATCGAATACGTTCCGGGCGAGCGAGCGGTCGGGATCAAAAACGTCACGATTAACGAACCCCATTTCCAAGGTCATTTTCCCGGTAAGCCCGTGATGCCGGGGGTGTTGATCGTCGAAGCGATGGCGCAAGTCGGCGGTGTCGTCCTGACGCAAATGTCGCAAATGGACGAAGGACTGTTTATGTTCGCCGGAATCGACGGCGTGCGGTTCCGTCGTCCCGTCGTTCCCGGCGATCGCATGATTATGACTGTCGAACTCATGTGGACGAAGCGTCGGCGGTTTGGCAAAATGCGCGGCCGTGCCGAAGTAGACGGACAACTCGTGACCGAAGGAGAACTGATGTTCTCTCTGTTAATCGAATAGTTCGCCGACTCGTTCGGCACGCGACGAACTCGGTGGGTCGTACACTTGCGCCCCCAACACGTCCGTCTCTCCGCACGGCTTTACCAGACAGAAGATGATTCATCCAACGGCTGTCATTCACCCCAGCGCTCAACTCCACCCGACCGTGCGTGTCGGGGCCTATTCAGTTATCGGCGAGCGCGTGAAGGTCGGGCGCGACACGACGATCGCATCTCACGTTGTCGTCGGAGGCGATACGGAAATCGGAGAACGCAACCATATTTTTCCTGGCGCAGCTATCGGCTTAGAACCCCAAGACCTCAAATACAGCGGTGCGGCGAGCGGCGTTAAGATCGGCAACGACAACCGCATCCGCGAGTACGTCACCATCAACCGCGCCACCCAAGCCGGGGAAACCACATATATCGGCAACGAAAACTTGCTGATGGCTTACGTTCACATCGCCCACAACTGCACTGTCGAAGACCGCGTCGTCATTACCAACGCCGTCGAACTCGCCGGTCACGTCCGCGTCGAAATGGGCGCGCGCATCGGGGGCGTCGTCGGCGTTCACCAATTCGTTCACATCGGTCAGCTTGCGATGGTGGGCGGTATGAGTCGCATCGATCGCGACGTTCCCCCCTATATGCTCGTCGAAGGCAACCCCAGCCGGGTTCGCGCCCTCAACCAAGTGGGGTTGAAACGAGCCGGACTCGTAGATGCCGAAGACGGACAACCGTTCAAAGTGTTGAAAAAGGCGTTTCGCATCCTGTATCGCTCGGGGCTGACCCTAGACGAGTCTCTCGAACAACTGGAACTGTTGCCCGAAACGCCGCAACTCCATCACCTGCGAGAATTTCTACGAGAGTCTTTGACCGCTGGACGACGCGGCCCCATCGCCGGACGCCGACGGGGGAGTAGCGACCGATCGTGAGCTATCGCATTTTTATCAGCACGGGAGAAGTCTCGGGAGACTTGCAAGGGTCGCTGCTGGTCGATGCTTTGTTTCGACAGGCCGAACGCGCCGACCTCGAACTGGACATCGTGGCCTTGGGCGGCGATCGCATGGCCGAGGCCGGGGCGAAACTATTGGCAAAAACTAGCGAAATCGGCTCGGTGGGGCTGTTAGAATCCCTACCCTTCGTGTTTCCCACCCTGCAAATTCAAAAACGCGCCATCGCCGAACTGACGGCTCGTCCCCCCGATTTGGTGGTACTCATCGACTACATGGGGCCGAACCTCAGCATCGGAAAAGTCCTCAAACGTCGCTTTCCCCAGGTTCCGGTGGTGTACTATATCGCCCCTCAAACCTGGGTCTGGTCGCCGAGCGATCGCGACGCCCTGCGGTTGGTCGAAACCAGCGATCGCCTGCTGGCCATTTTCCCCGAGGAAGCCCGGTATTTTGAAGCCAAAGGCGCGTCGGTCACGTGGGTGGGGCATCCCCTCGTCGATCGCCTCGCAGACGCCCCCAGTCGCGCCACAGCCCGCGCTGCGTTAAACCTCGACGACAATACCCTCGCCGTCGCCCTGCTACCCGCCTCCCGCCATCAAGAACTTCGATCGCTGGTTCCGCCCATGTTCGAGGCAGCCCGGCGTTTACAGGAGAAATTGCCCCAGGTGCGCTTTTGGATTCCCCTGTCGTTGGAAACCTATCGCGACGCCTTAGAACGGGCCGTGTCCGAGTACGGGTTGCAGGCCGAAATTACTAGCGATCGCACCCCGGAAATCCTCGCCGCCGCCGACCTCGCCCTCACGAAATCGGGAACGGTGAATTTAGAACTGGCGTTGCTCGAGGTTCCGCAAATCGTTATCTACGCCGTCCATCCCGTGACCGCCTGGATCGCCCGAAAACTCCTCGGGTTCGACATTCCCTTCATGTCGCCGCCGAACTTGGTACAAATGAAGGCGATCGTGCCGGAACTACTGCAAGAAGAGGTGACGCCCGAGAATATCCTACGGGAAGCCCTAGACTTGCTCTCGAACCCCGATCGCCGCCAGAAAACCCGGAACGACTATCGGGAAATGCGGGCGGCCGTCGGAACCGTCGGGGCGTGCGATCGCGCGGCGGCTGAAATTTTCAAAACGTTGCGCTGAGGCGTTCTCGAAATCGCCGTAAACACTTAGGATAGAACAATTCTCCCGTCCCGACTTTCCCGTTCGTTCTGGAAAATTACCGGCAAATTCTGTAGTTTTTTCTCAGAAGATCGCCCGAAATTCACCCTATTTCTGTCAGTGTATGGGGGACGGGGCGATCTCCCCGAATCACGATTCAGCTTAACCGCTAGGAGCCCCGCACTGTACCCGAAGGGTCAGTGTCGGGAGGAATAGCGGGGGCGTCGATGGGGCATTGAAC
>NZ_JAQNCQ010000190.1:0-18413 GCF_028368005.1 Geitlerinema sp. CS-897
AACGTCTTAACGTCGATGGTGATACTCCTTTGATTTTTGCGGCTTCGGAAATGCTAAACTTACTCATGATTTGATGATAGCTTAAACATTGAGTGAGTTTAAACAATTTTAGTGAGAAATTTAAACTCTGTCCCCAGCCCCTGAGAAGGTAGACGAGTTGTCCGAGCGGAGGAGAGAGGAGCGACTCTACATCTCGCAGCGATCGCCGATGGATGCATTTATTGTACTTGTTGTATTCGTCGGTTCGGACGTTTTCCCCCTCGAATCGACCGTTTGAGTCCGACATGGATTCCCAGCAACCCCAAACCCCACAGGAAACTCGGTTCGGGAACGGAGGTCGATGTGCTAGCCGTGCCGATCGTTTGCGCTGAGAGTTCTTGTTCGAGAAATTCTTGCCAAGAACCACCGCCACCACTTCCGCCACCGCTTCCGCCACCTCCCCATTCGTAGATTTCGCTATCGACGACCATTTTCTCGACGCGATCGTCGATACCGTTGTCGTCTGCATCTTCAAATGTAGTTAGGGTTCGAGCGATGTCGTCGGAGAGGTCGCCCACCTCGATTCCCAGGCGATCGGCGAGGTTCTGTTCGGCTCGGGCGTACAGGGTCGCGAGATCGGTTCCGCCAGTGGTGCGATCCCAACCGATCGCGTCGAAGGCCAGCAAGTCGACTTCTGAAATTTCTCGTCGCTGTCCGGCTTTGAGGTACGGATCCATAATGCCAATAGGCTTGTTGGGATAGGATTTCCAGTGACTCGCTTGAGCGCCGTCTCCTCCCAACCAGCCATTTTTGCCCGTTGAAAAGTACGTGCGATCTTTGTGTTTTGTCCATAAGGCTTGGTTGCCTTTGACAGAAAAGAAGGGATTCCTGCCTACAGACATATCGATCCACACGTCGTCACTGCCACTCATCTCCAAGCTTTTATTGGAGTAGCGAAACATATCTAACGGCGTGGCGTGGTTGAGATTGCCAATGAGGGTATCGTAATAGTTGCTGTTGTAATTCCCGTACCAGCGGTATCTCCATAGCTGCGTCAACCATCCCGGTTTGTCAACGCCACTGACAAACCCCAAGACGTGACCGATTTCGTGAATCGCCACGCTCGCGAAGTCGATGGTTTTCTTCGGAACGATGTCGCTAAAGTAATCGTAGTTCCAGTCGTACTGTTTGGTATTGCTCAAGTCGCTCATCAGGATGTAGCCGTCTAGATCGCTGGCGTTGCCGTCGAGCATTCCCAATGCCTTGGCGTTGGCACGGGTCATCTTCATATATTCGTTGTTATCGACTTTGTGACCGTTGACTAAAGCGGTAAATTGGTTGTCGTCGTCTTGCTGGTTGGCGATCGCCAGAGCGTCGTCGGCAGTGGTGGCGTCGAGTTCGAGCTGTTCTCGCCAGGTTTCGTAACGCTGGTTGGCGCGGATTCCTGGTAACGCTCCGCCGATGACCTGGTTCGGTAGTGTATCGACGATGTCGATATACAAGTTGACGGTTACGTCGTCGTCTAAATAGTCCGACCACAGGGCTGCGGCCGTTTCAAAGCCGAGCATTTGGTCGAGGGTGGTGTCGGGGGCGTAGTCGAAATGAAACGAGACCGATCGCGCCGGTTGGGGAAGGGCGATCGCGATCGCGGTAGTGACGGCGAACGAGACGCTCCAACGCCTGAGCCTGGGGTTGAGGAGGCGATCGTCGGCTAAATCAGTTGGGGGTCGATCGGGGGCGAGTTTGCTATTCATGGGTCGAGCTGATTGTGAGTTCGAGGAACGATCGGGTGAGACTTCGGGTTCCAATACTCTGAATACTTTCCGAATTCACAAACTCTCGAGCTTTGCGGGGAAACAATCTTTTGATGCGATCGAGGAGCGCTCGAGTGGCGATCGCGTTTTTATGAATTAAAAGTGAGTTTGAATTTTGAATTCGGTCGCGAGTTTTTTTAAGTGAGTTGACATTGACAGACCGTTCGATTCTCGAATTGGGAAAATATGTCCGATAAAAAATCGGATGATAGATTCGGACTCTCTCGATTTCAGATAATCTCGAAGTCAATATCGAACGAGAGTGTGACAAGCTAAATTCGCTAACGCTTTTTTTTATTCAACGCAATCGAACGTCGCACTATATCCAAAATATATCATTATTAAATCGTCTTTCTTTTAAGTTTTTGTGAATTTTTGACCCTTTTTTATTAAATTTATATCTTTGATAGGACAGGACGGTAAAACAATTTACCCGAATTTTCGACAGGATCGGGTAGGGTTCGCGCGATCGAACTCCCGATTTTAAGAAATTTTATAAAGGTGACAAAATGTCACTTTCATCCCAGTCACCCCATCTCAGTATCAATGGATGCTGAAACGAGCTGCGATCTGTAATAATGGCTTTCGAGCAGCTTCTACTCGGAGTCGAACTCGAGATTCAAATGCTGCGGACAAAGTCAGAAGATTAGGGAACTGATACGGAATCCGAATTTCAACGCTTCGACTTCGCTCAGCGGCTCGACTGAGCGCTCGCCGAACGCTTCGACTCCGCTCGGACTCAAATACTGGTTTTGCCCAACCCGACAAGCCTCTCTATCCCCCCAACCCTCCTCTCCTTTGGGGGGCTACGGGGCGATGTGGTGAAGACTTCTTGAAATCCAGCTTATCGGAAAAGGATGGAGTATCACCCCAAAAATTGCGGTAGAAAAAAACTTCTCCGACCTCGAGGTAGTGTGACCTCGTCGGAGAAGTGTACGCGCAGCTTGTGAAACGCTCGAGTCTTGACGCAAGTGTTGGGTCGCGTTTCGAGTCAGGTCGAACGTCGGGTGTCGAAGAGGGAATTCAACGCTCTGACAGCCTGGGGCGAGTGCAAGTTGAAGTTCGACGAGAAGACGTGGCTGGCAAGTTCGACAGGTTGCATCGTCTCCGAATCGTTTCGCCGAACTGTGCGGCTTGGCGTTGGTTAGGGGGTGTGACGGCGGCGGCGCAATTGCAATCCGGCTACGACGGCGAGCAATCCGAGCGTCACGGACGGTTCGGGAACTGAAGCAGTCTCGCGTCGAGCTTGGGCGAACAGCGTCATATCTTGATAGTCCATATCGTCGCCGTTTCCGGCATCGTCGAAACCGAGTTTGACGGGGCTACCAAAGGGATCGATCGAGGTGAAGAGTCCAGCATCACCAAACATCGTTTCGTCGTCGCTGTCGATGGAACCGTGAGATCCGAAGACCGTTCGTTGCGTACCGCCGTTGAAGGACGACGTCGAGTAGACGGTACCTGCCGAACCGCTATCCAAACCGAGGGTATATTCGGTATTGGCTAAGAAGGTAAAGCTGGCCGTACAGGTCAAAACCGATTCTCCACAGGTTCCGAGCCAACCTTCGGAGTTCCCAACAATTTGGTTGGGGGCGGCGTCGTAGGCTTTCGTTTCTTCAAATAGCGTTGTTAGCGCGTTACCTAAGTCACTCACCTCAAAGATTTTCAGTGCGGACTTGAATTTTCCATAAGTTTGGTGGAATTCAAACGTGACAGTCGTGTCTTCTTTGAAGAAGATTCCGTCCGTTCCGAATTTTTCTCCCGCAATTAAACTTCCCGCTTCAGCCGGTGCGATCGCGCTCGAAAATGCTAAGGTCGCCCCCAGTAAAGGAGCCGCATAGGTGGTTATGTTTTTGAACTGCATAGATGGATTCTCCAGGAGTCTAGTGGTTGAATTTGTCGAACGTTATCTTTGGTAGTTTTGCGAACGCGATCGGTGTCTACAGAGCGATCGCGCTTTTGAACGCGAAGTTTGAAATTCAAACTTCTTTCGATGACACCCAGATTTAAGATTAAGACTGTTAGGAGTTTTTACTGCGCGTTTTTAGCTGACGATCTCCTCACAATCCGTAGCTCTTCGTAAGCAGATAACCGATTTCGTCGCGGCGTATATGTAGATTCTAGTCAGTATTTTCCGACTTGTGTGCGAGGATTCGATAAATTTTGTGTAAAGCTTATGTGAACGACACGCCAAGCCTCAAAGTTTTTACTTACAAAACGAATCGAAGATGCGATCGAGACAGAAAATATACTGAAGTTTCGATCGAAAACCCGGACAGTTCGTCGAGATCGAGTGAGTAAGATTGGCGATCGCAACTCGTCGAAGATCGGTAACATCACTGAAATCCGTTAGATCGGGCATTTCGCCCCGTACGAGCGGCGGCCGCACCGAAAAACCACCCCAGTCTTCTCAGGCGAAGTTTGCACGTGGCTTCATATTTTGTTACAAAGAAGGAAGTCATCTGTCTTTTGGAATGCCGACGCGCATCGGTCTCTATGTTTGGGAGCTTTACGGGAAATACAGCGTCTGCGGGAACCGACTGGGGCGAGCAAATGCTCAATACAGTTGCCAGTCGGTCGATCGCGCACCTGTTCACCAAAAGTGAGTCGGTTGACGTCCAGATTCGCTGTTCGCCCTCGAGCAAACTGCTCCAGGGAGCGATCGACAGCTTTAAAATGAGCGGTCGCGGCCTCGTCATCCGCAAACGTTTCCCCGTGCGGGAAATGTCCTTTGAAACCGACACCGTCGCCATCGATTTCAGTTCCGTCCTCAAAGGACAACTGAATCTCAAACAACCGACTCAGGCGATCGCCCAAGTCGTGTTGACAGAAGACGGTATTAACGAATCGTTCCATGCCGATCTCGTCACGCGGCGTCTCCAAGACCTGAACCTACCGGGTCTCGAATCGATTTCGGGTGGAAACCCCGTCTCGTTTTCTAACGTATCCATCGAACTTCACGCCAACAACCGCATTCAACTTCAGGCGATCGCGAAAATCCCCGATCGCGATGAAATTCCAATCGCCCTACGCACCACTATCCAAATCGAGCGTCGGCGTCGCATCGTCTTCACTGAGGCAGAATTTCTCGCCGCAGAGGTTCCCGAATCACTGCGGGAGGATTCCGAAGCCCTCAGTCGCGCTCTCCTCACCAGCCTCAACGACATGGTCGATCTCGATCGCTTCGATCTCGACGGGGTAATGCTTCGCCTCAACCGCCTCGAAACCAAGGGCAAAACCTTATTGTTTAGCGGTTACGCGCAAATCAGCCACTTCCCCAGAAGCGGTTAACTCTCTCTCAAGCCATCTCAGAAAAAGACGGCCTTCTCAACCGTCCCGAATCGGCGAGTTCTGTTCGAGAGTTCGCGATCGAGGGCGGTACAATGGGGAACGGTCGTTTTTTTTATTCGCCCATAAAATCCCTTAATCTTATTAATCGCAAACGTTCTAAAATCGCATGACTGTAACTGCCGAAGCCAGCCCAACTGTCCCGACCCTTCCCCGTCGCCGCGCCGTATTTCCCTTTACGGCTATCGTCGGACAAGAAGAAATGAAACTCGCCCTGTTGCTCAACGTCATCGACCCCAAAGTGGGCGGGGTCATGATTATGGGCGATCGCGGAACGGGAAAATCGACGACGATTCGGGCGTTGGCGGATTTGCTCCCAGAAATGGACGTAGTCGCCGACGATCCCTTCGACAGCGATCCGAGCAACCCCGAACTGATGAGCGACGAAGTTCGCGATCGCCTCAGCCGGGGCGAAACCCTCCCCATCGCTAAGAAAAAAGTGACGATGGTAGACTTACCCCTCGGCGCCACAGAAGACCGGGTTTGCGGCACCATCGATATCGAAAAAGCTTTATCTGAAGGGGTGAAAGCCTTCGAGCCGGGTCTGCTGGCTAAAGCTAACCGAGGCATCCTGTACGTAGACGAAGTCAACCTGCTCGACGACCACCTGGTAGACGTACTGCTCGATTCGGCCGCGTCGGGTTGGAACACCGTCGAACGGGAAGGGATTTCGATTCGCCACCCGGCTAACTTCGTGTTAGTGGGTTCCGGGAACCCCGAAGAAGGAGAATTGCGGCCGCAACTGCTCGATCGCTTCGGGATGCACGCCGAAATTCGCACCGTGAAAGATCCCACCTTGCGGGTGAAAATCGTCGAAGAGCGATCGGCGTTCGATCGCGATCCTCAAGGTTATTTAGAACGACACCAAGCCGAACAGCAGGAACTTCAAGAACGACTCGTCAAAGCTCAGGAACTGCTGTCGTCGGTAGAAGTCGAGTACGACTTGCGCGTCCAAATTTCTCAAGTGTGCGCCGAACTCGACGTGGACGGCTTGCGAGGCGATATCGTCACCAACCGCGCGGCGCGAGCGTTAGCCGCCTTTGAGGGGCGAAATAACGTTACTGTAGACGACATTCAGCGCGTCGTGACCCTCTGTCTGCGACACCGCTTGCGGAAAGACCCCCTCGAGACGATCGATTCGGGATACAAGGTGCAAAAAGTCTTCGCTGACGTTTTCGGGGTCGAACCCCCTGACGAGGACGCCTAAACCCGACAGTATGAGTCGTTCCAAAAACTGCCAACGCATTCTCGGTCTCGATCCGGGATTGGCGCGATTGGGGTTCGGGGCGATCGAATGTATTGACAAGTGCGATCGCCTCGAACCTATCGATTTTGGCATTATACAAACGCCGCCCAAACAAGCGCTCGGACAGCGTTTGCAAACGATTTACGACGACCTCCACGCCTTGGTCGATCGGTTCGAGCCCGATTTCGTCGCGGTTGAAAAACTCTTTTTCTACCGCATGGGAAACACGATCCTCGTCGCACAAGCTCGGGGGATCGTGTTACTCGTATTAGCCCAGTACGACTTGCCGATCGTCGAACTCACCCCCGCCCAAGTCAAACAAGCCTTAACGGGATACGGGAACGCCTCGAAAACCGACGTTCAAGAAGCCGTCGCACGGGAACTGTCCCTCGAAGCCGTACCCAAACCCGACGACGCCGCCGACGCTTTAGCCGTGGCGATCGCCGCCTGGTTTCAGCGGTGATAAGGTGATGAGAGGATGAGATGACGAGATGATGTGAAATCTCCCAATCTCCCCTTCTCCCCCTCTCTAATACGGCGCTAACGCTCGCTGACAGGCCGGACAGACCGCGTGGATCGTCAGTTGACAGTCGAGGAGATGATACCCTTCTTTTTGAGCGGTTTTCGTACCGATTTTTAAGACGGCATCACTTTTAAACTCGATCGTTTTATTGCACTTGACACAAATCAGATGGTGATGGTGGTAAGGATAAGGTTGGTTGAGTTCGTAATGTTTGTGGTCTTCGCCAAGTTCTAGCTCTCTGAGGATACCCATCCGAGCCATGAGTTTGAGCGTGCGGTAAACCGTTGACAGGCTGATGCGCTGTCCGTCTTGCTGTAAGAGTTCGTACAAATCTTCCGCGCTCAAGTGTTCGCCCTTCGGCAAATGCTGAAACGTTTTGAGAATCGTTTCTCGTTGGGGCGTCATGCGCCACCCACGTTCGTTTAGCTCAGATTTCAGAGAGGCTGTAGAGTAAACAGACATAATGCCAGATAACAAAAGCCTCTATCTGCTTTCTAGGATACACACCAACAATCGTTGTTGTCAATTAACTTCTTTAGTTGAGAATTTTTGAGATGGGTTCATAAATCTGGACAGTTGAGCGATCGCAGGATACCTTGGATGTCAGGTTTTAGCGAGAATTTCGGCGATGAGAATACTAGTTACAGGCGGTGCTGGGTTTCTAGGCTCCCACCTCATCGATCGCCTGATGGAACAAGGCCACGAGGTCATTTGTCTGGATAACTTCTTCACCGGCCACAAGCGCAACATTCTAAAGTGGATGGATTCGCCTTACTTCGAGGTCGTTCGCCACGACATTACCGAACCCATCCGACTCGAAGTCGATCGCATCTACCACCTCGCTTGTCCGGCCTCTCCCGTTCACTACCAATACAACCCCGTTAAAACCGTCAAAACGAGCGTTCTCGGAACGCTCCATATGTTGGGACTGGCAAAACGAGTCAAAGCCAGGTTCCTGCTGGCCTCGACCTCAGAAGTCTACGGCGATCCCACCGTCCACCCCCAAACCGAAGACTATCGGGGGAACGTCAATCCCATCGGGATTCGCGCCTGTTACGACGATCGCACGGAAATTCTGACCCAAGAGGGTTGGGTTCCGTTTCCCCAACTCGATCCTCAAACCCCCGTCGCCACCCTCAACGGTGAGGGACAAATCGAATACCACGTTCCCGACGAATATATCGTTCGACCCTACGTCGGCGAACTGCTACGATTCGCGAACGCTAAATTCGACCTCTGCGTAACGCCCAACCACAAACTTTACCTTCGCAGCAAAACCGGAAAACTCAAATTCCTGCAAGCGGACGAAGTGCGCTACGCCAAATCCTGGCGGGTTCCCACGGGAGCCGAATTTAACGGGGTCGAACGAGAGTGGTTCGAGTTGGGAACGCCACCGCCTCATGCAAAAGTCCGGGTCGACCGCATCGCCATGGACGACTGGCTCGAATTCCTCGGTTACTACATCTCTGAAGGCTGCACTCACGTCCGCCGTCGCGTCCGGGCTGTCGGCGATACTGACTACGACATTGCCGACTATAACGTTCTTATTGCCCAATCTATCCCCGAAGGACGCGCCCAAATCGCCAACTGTCTCTCCAAGCTGGGCTTTAAATTCTTCCAATCTGACGACCACCAGTTTCGGATTTGTAGCAAGCAACTGGCAGAAATTCTGCTACCTTTGGGCAAATCGGGCGATAAATACATTCCTCGCGAATACCTCAACCTCTCTCCACGTCAATCTCGCATTTTGTTCGACGCCCTGATGAGGGGAGATGGAAGCCAGCGGGGCGATCGTTACACTTATTACACCAAATCCCAACAACTCGCTGACGACGTACAAGAACTCGCACTGCGCTGCGGCTATGCGGCTTCTGTCGTCTCCCACGCCGTCGGTCGCGATTTGTACCGCGTTAATATCCGCCCCGCCGTCGAAGCCGTTCTCGCCGAACCCGAACGAGTGCGGTACGGGGGCAACGTCTACTGCGTCAACGTCAAAAATCACGTCATCTGCGTGCGCCGCAACGGACGGGCAGCTTTTTGCGGGAACTGTTACGACGAAGGGAAGCGAATCGCCGAAACCCTAACCTTCGACTACCATCGCCAAAATAACGTAGACGTGCGCGTCATCCGCATTTTCAACACCTACGGCCCCCGAATGCAAGAACACGACGGACGAGTCGTGAGTAACTTCATCGTCCAAGCCCTGCGAGGAATTCCCCTGACCGTGTACGGCGACGGTTCCCAAACCCGCAGTTTTTGCTACGCCAGCGACCTTATCGACGGGATGATGCGGCTGATGGAAAACGAGGAACATATCGGGCCGGTGAATATCGGAAATCCCGACGAATACACGATCTTGGAACTGGCGCAGACGATTCAGAAACTCGTCAATCCCGATGTCGAGATTCAGTTTGCGCCGCTTCCGCAGGACGACCCCAAACAGCGACAACCAGACATTACCCGCGCCAAGGAATGGCTGGGTTGGACGCCGAAAGTGGGGCTAGAAGAGGGATTGAAGCGGACGATCGAAGATTTTCGCCAACGTTTGGCATCCAAATAGCACTGGGGGCGAATCTAAGGCGTTTTTCCGGGTGTATCGACCGCAGCACCGAAGGTGGGGATTGAAAGATTTTGCGATTAAGCTAGTGTACGAAAGCCTCCCAACCCCACCTGTTGAGGAGTACTTTACTATCTGAGGACGAATTGATATGCGCGTTTGTGTCATCGGTACGGGATACGTCGGTTTGGTGACTGGAGCTTGTTTGGCTCGCATCGGCCACAACGTGATTTGCGTCGATAACAACGAAGAGAAAGTTAAAACGATGAAAGCCGGACGGTCGCCGATTTACGAGCCGGGACTGTCGGAAATTATGACGTCTTGCATCGAATCGGGACACATCGAATTCACCACAGATTTAGAAGCAGGCGTCAATCACGGTGACATTCTCTTTATCGCAGTGGGAACGCCGCCACTCCCGACTGGGGAAAGCGACACTCGGTACGTTGAAGCTGTAGCCCGAGGTATCGGCGCACATTTGAAAGAGGGTTACAAGGTCATCGTCAACAAGTCTACAGTTCCGATCGGTTCGGGGGACTGGGTGCGATCGATCGTTCTCGACGGTATCGCCGAACGGGAAAAATCCCTGGTGAGTGCGGGAACCTCTGGAGAAGAACTCGTCGAACAAATTAACGCGGAGTTCGATGTCGTCAGCAACCCGGAATTTCTACGGGAAGGATCGGCGGTGTACGATACCTTCAACCCCGATCGCATCGTCCTCGGCAGCAACAGCAGCCGCGCGATCGAGATGATGAAGGAGCTTTACGAACCGATCGTCAAACGGGAGTTGGCGGAGGAGAAAGAGTTGCCTCCGGTGCCGGTGGTGGTGACGGATTTGTGTTCGGCGGAGATGATTAAGTACGCCGCCAACTCGTTCTTAGCCACGAAGATTAGCTTTATTAACGAAGTGGCGAATATCTGCGATCGCGTCGGTGCTGACGTGACTCAGGTGGCCAAAGGCATCGGCCTCGACTCTCGCATCGGGACGAAGTTCTTGCAAGCGGGGATCGGTTGGGGCGGTTCTTGTTTCCCGAAAGATGTCTCGGCGTTGGTTCACACCTCGGACGATTACGGTTACGACGCGCAACTGCTCAAAGCGGCGGTGGAAGTCAACAAACGCCAACGCCTCATCGCTCTCGAAAAGCTCCAACACGAGCTGAAAATCCTCAAAGGAAAAACCGTCGGTTTGTTGGGACTGACGTTTAAACCCGACACGGACGATATGCGCGACGCGCCCTCTCTGTTGTTGATTGAAAACCTCAACCGTTTGGGGGCGAAGGTGAAGGCTTACGACCCCATCGTGTCTCAGTCGGGGCTGAGTTCGGGGCTGTCTGGGGTGTACGTGGAAACGGATACCGAACGCCTGGCTGAAGGCTGCGATGCTTTGGTGTTGGTGACGGATTGGAAACAGTTTCTCTCCTTAGATTACGGCAAGATGGCCAAGGCGATGAACACGCCGATTATGGTGGACGGTCGTAATTTCCTCGATCGCGAGAAGTTGGAATCTCTCGGCTTCCGTTATGTGGGCGTGGGTCGTTAAAGGCACTCTGACACTTCTTTTTTCTATTTTATAGAATATATCGATCGCCCCAGTTTTTTATAATAAGACTGGGGTTTTCGTTATTGATATAGCGCTCGCCAATTGAGTTAGGACAGTTAGCCCTGACTGTGTATGACTTCCAGGCTTAAAAATGTCCTGACTGCTCTGTCGGCTGCTATAATATGCGCTTGTTTATTTTTTTTGAAACTAAAAATAGTATTTCGTGATTCCTCCGGTTCAAGTGCAACAGAATGCCAAGATAGGGTTAAAGCTATTTCGGGAGCATTGCGGGGGGCGAAAACTCGGATTACCCGAAAAACTTGCCAATGGAGAAGCGCTGTCCTCAGAGGAAATTCTTGAAGTCGATAACTTCTTTGAGAACTTTCAGCGAGATCGCGGGAAGTCAGGTTGGAGAAGTGAAGAGTTACCCTCTGCCGACTGGATTCAGTGGATGCTCATGGGTGGCAACGAAGGCTCTCACTGGGCGGAAATAGCCCGAGAACTTCGGAACTCTCTTTTGATTTAACAGTTCGATCTGAATCGGATTTCATGGCTCAACTTCTCAACCCGATTCTCGATCGAGTTTTTGATAAACTTGAGTTGTTAAAACTTGAGCGACGACGTTTCGCAACGCTTCATCGTTCATCAGTTTGAAAAATAGGGTTTCGTTTTCGTCCATGCGATCGACTAACCAATTTTCAAGCTGTTGTTTGAACACGGGGGCGAAGTTCTCTAACGTATTGGCTTGTGCGGCTTGGCGGATGTTTGCGTCGGCGAGTGCGGTTTCTCGAACGCGATCGAAAAATAATTGGTCGTCCTCCGTAAAATCCGTTCCGAACTGCTCGTTTAACCGCTCGACTAAACTAGAAAGCGCCACGTTTTCGTCTTTTTGGCGAGTTCCTGTTTCTGTCGGTCCTTTGAGGGCGTCGGTGTCGCCGTCCTTGAGGTCGATCGCCCCTTGACCGATCTGTTCTAAACGATAGTATTTAAGCGCCACTTCGTCATCGAGGTTGGGAACGGAACGGCTGCGATCGCGGGGGAGTTTCAGCAACAAAAACCGTCCGAAGGTATAGAGTTTTTCGAGTTCCGAATCCTGGTAGGGGATGACTTGAGAGAGAAACAGATATAAATTGCGGAAACTGCTGAGTTTGCGGCGAAACTGCTCGCGATCGCTCTCTTCTAACGCCTGGAATCGATCGACAACGCGATCGAGAATGCTGTTAAGTTGCGGATGTTCCCGGCCGCTGCGTTGCAGGCGATGACTGAACCAGATGTTACACCACTCGTCAAGATCGGCGCGATCGAACACCCGGAAATCCTCCAGTTCCCCCGCCAGTTCGTCCAGTCGATTGGGGTCGATGTCCTCTCCCTTCGGCGTCACTTCATAATAGGGTTTGAACGCCTTGTAAATCTCCTCCGGGTCGTTGACGAAATCTAAAACGAAGGTTTCAGTTTTTCCGGGGGCGACGCGGTTGAGACGCGAGAGGGTTTGCACCGCTTGGATTCCCGCGAGGCGCTTATCGACATACATCGTATGTAAAAGCGGTTGGTCGAATCCCGTTTGATATTTATCCGCCACCAGTAGAATTCGATACTCGTCTGTGTCGAACTTTTGCGGAAGTTCGGCTTCTTTAATTCCCCCGTTCATCGAAACTTCCGTAAATTTGCGATCGGGATAGTCTGTCAACCGCACTTCCCCGGAAAACGCCACCAGGGTTTTAATCTCGCCGTCGCTGCTGTCTCCCAACGCCTTATCGAAAGCCAGTTTGTAACGAACCACCTGTTCCCGAGACCCCGTAACCACCATCGCCTTGGCTTTTCCGTTGAGTTTGTGGCGGGTGTGGGTGCGGAAGTGGCCGAGAATCACTTCGACTTTTTGGGCGATGTTGTGTTCGTGGAGATCGACGAAACGAGTTAAGGCGCGATTGGCTTGGCGACGGGGAAGATCGCGATCGCTCTGTGCAATTTGTACGAGGCGGTAATACCGTTGGTAATGGGTGTAATGCTGCAATACGTCGAGGATGAAGCCTTCCTCGATGGCTTGGCGCATACTGTAGCGGTGAAAGGGCGAAGTTCCGTCCTCTCCCGGTTCGTCGAAAGCGGCGAGGGTTTTGTATTTGGGGGTGGCGGTAAAGGCGAAATAGCTGAGGTTGGGCTGTCGCGTGCGTTTGAGTTGTTGGCGAAGCAGTTCTTCGCGGGCGTTGTCGCTGAGGTCTTCTTCGTCGAGGTCGAGGAGTTGTTCGGCGATCGCTGCTTCGATTCCGTCTTTATTGAGGATTTTCCGCAGTTCCATCGCCGTTTCGCCGCTTTGGGAACTGTGGGCTTCGTCGATGATGACGGCGAAGCGTTTCCCCGCTGTGGAGATTTGGGCGGTTTGGCCTTTTTTCTCCAGAGTGCGGATGGCTTGGCTGATGTAGGGGAATTTTTGAATCGTGGAGATAATCACCGGAACGCCATCGGCGAGGGCTTTGGCGAGTTGTTGGGTGTTTTCGTCGATTTTCTGCACCACCCCCTGTTTGTGGTCGAATTGATAGATCGTCTCTTGCAATTGTCGATCGAGAACGATGCGATCGGTAATGACGATGACGGAGTGAAACAGCTTCTCGTCCTGAGTGTCGTGGAGACAAGAGAGGCGATGGGCTAACCAGGCGATCGAGTTAGATTTTCCCGACCCCGCTGAATGTTGAATCAGGTAGTTGTGACCCGAACCGTGGGTTTGCGCGTGGCGAACCAGTCGGCGAACCGCGTCGAGTTGGTGGTATCGGGGAAAAATCAGGCTTTCTTTGGGCTGGCGTTGCAGTCCGTTGGCGGTGAGAACGGTTTTTTCGGTGGTTTCCAGGTGCAGGAAACGCCCCAAAATGTCGAGGAGACTGTCTGGGGTGAGGACTTCTCGCCACAGGTAGGCGGTGCGATGGTCGTTTTCGATGGGGGGATTTCCCGCCCCGTGGTGGTAGCCGCGATTGAAGGGGAGAAAGCGGGTGTTTCGTCCGTCGAGTTTGGTGGTCATAAACACCCTGTCGGGGTCAACGGCGAAATGGACTAAGCAGCGGTGTTGGAAGCGAAACAGCAGTTCGTTAGGGTCGCGATCGCTGCGATATTGGTCGATGGCATCTTCTGCGGTTTGATTCGTCATGGGGTTTTTCAACTCCATCGACACCACGGGTAAACCGTTGACGGTGAGGACGATATCGGGAATTGCACCGCTGGCGGTTTTGACTTGACGGACGATCGCCAGGCGGTTTTTTGGGTAGCGTTCGATCGCCTCGGGGTTTTTCTGGGTGTTGGGGGCGAAGTAGGCGAGGCGGACGGTTTTTCCTTGACATTTGAAGCCCTGACGCAACACCGATAGCATTCCGTGGGTTTTGAGGTGTTTTACCAGGTCGTCGAGAAGGACGGTTTCGGCTTGGCTTCCGTGGAGTTGGCTGAGACGTTTCCAGGTTTTGGGTTGGGTTTGTCGGACGAATTCGAGAACGTCGCGGGGGAAGAGGGCGCGATCGCGATCGTAGGTTTCGCGATCGCCTTTGTGGTAGCCGTTTTCGAGAAAGGTGCGCTCGATGGACTGCTCGAAATGGGTTTCGGTGTGCATGGTGGGGGTTTCTGCGTCCGACAGGGGGTCTCGCCTGGAGGGTTGGCCAGCAAACGTTAGGTTTTCGGGGGTGTTTCTAACCTTGAGTATAGCTGTCGGGGATTTCCACTTGTCTTACGTCGATTTTTCCGGTGACGGCGTTGGTAATCAGGGCGGTTCGGTATTCTTTTAGGGTTTCGATGGCTATCTCAACTTTCTTTTTGAAATCATCAAGTTGTCTAACAGCTTGATTAATATAGTTCACAATCTCGATTTGCTCGTCTAAAGATGGAAGAATACTATGAAAATTCCCCAACGTTCCTAGGTAAATTCCGGGTTGAGCTGAATATCCTATGTTTGACCACAAAAGTTTCTGAAATCTCGAACTTCTAATAAAATAAATCATAAATTTAGCATACATTTTCTCTGGTTTCATTCGCAGAACAGCAAGACTTCTCTGTATTGCAAAAGGAGGCATCTCTTTGACCAGCGCAACCTTGCCAAGGGTTGCTCCCACAATTGCCAACAGTAAATCACCTTTCTGTACACAAAAAGATTTATTCAACTCCTCGAAGCTCTCTTCTGAAATCAAACTATCATCTTCCAAATTTATAAATTCACCATTGACAATATTTCTCACGCTAAGCAGTGGTATTCCGTCTGAAACCCGAGGCGGAGGAAGATGTGTTCCGTCTCGCAACAAGGAACATAAGTGTTTAAGACGTATGATACTCCAATGTGCTGGGATTTCGCCAAGCCACTCGATACCGGAATCTTTCATCGGAACGGTGCGATCGATCCCTTTTGTCACCGCCTCACTAATCAAAGCGGTGCGCTTTTCCGCCAACCGTTCTAACAGTTCCTCTTTTTTGGCGATGAGTGCATCGATTTGGGCGGTTTTGTAGTCGAGGAATTGGGCGAGCGATCGTTGTTCTCTCTCTGGAGGACAAATTAATATTTGCTCTTTTATATTCTCAGCATGGACGTTTTTATTTGCGCCTCCGTGCAAAGTCTTTTTTAGACTTTCTTTGAAATAAAGACAGCTAAAGTAAAATCTCAAAAATTCAGGATCGGCTTCTCGAAATCTAAATAAAATAAGATATGATGCAAAAATAGATTTTTCTGGGTTTCTAACCAACCCAAATCGACCTATAGTCCCACTTCTTGCAAATAAAAAATCTCCATCTTTTAACCTGAATGCTTCTACCTCTGAATCTGTTAATTCAACAAAAGGCATATTTTCAAAAGAAACTTTTCCAGAATCATCAATATCAGTAATTCTTGCCAGTTTAATTCCTTCATCTAAATAGTCTTGATTGGTATAGTATCCTTGTTTATGATACCGTGTAATTCGTTTGACTTGCTTGGCCTCCCAATGCTTAGGAATCTCTCCCAACCACTCAACACCAGAATCCTTGTACTCAGGATATTTCGGATAACGTCCCATAACCTTATTTTGACTCTCGAAACCTGTAAAAATTGAAGTCTGAATTTCAGAATACTCGATTCGACCCAAAAATATCGATCGAGCCTCTTACATTACAGCACGGATCAGCTTCAGTTTCAACGCCTCGTTATAATCTTCCTCAAATATCAGCGATTCTATCAGTTCTCCCAAAAGCTCCTTATCGATCTTCCCCTCCGCCAGCCAAACCGCAATATTTTCCATCTCCAAAACAAACTTATCGATAACAAAATTATAGCCGTTAAGCTTTAAAAAATAAGCCCCGAGCGCAATGCTCGATCGTTTGTTGCCATCCACAAAAACATGAGACTTATTAACTGCAAACACCAAATGCGTCAGTTTCGATTGAAAATCGGGATAATAAAGGTCGTTTTGAATATGCTGCAACGCACTTTCTAAATAGTCAATATGATTATGTCCTGACAAGCCTCCCGATTTTTCAATAATCCAATCGTGAACCTGAATCGCATAAGACAACTCAACGTAAAAAAACTGACTCGCCATCACCTAGCGATCCTTTAATCGCTTCAAAACCGCCAACAGTTCCGGGTCAGACAACTGCTCCTTTAAAGAACGACTCGCCTCGCCCAAAAACTTCTCAAAATCACTTTCTGGAACGCTTTGAATATAGGCTTCTAACTTCTGATGCAACGCATCCCGAAATCCCAAATCGCGACTTGCCATCTTCACCCGCGCATCTTCAATAATCGGCTGTAAATAAGGATTCGTCTCCGCCGCCTCAAACAGTGTATCCACTTCTGACGGTTTCAGTTTCCGCCCCAACACTTCCGATTTCGCCTTCAATTCCGCCGCCAAGCCATTTTCAAGACTAGCGATCGCCTTTAAAACCTCAGCATACATCGTCTCGCGGGTGCTATCCTTTTTTCTCAGCCTCAAAATATTCCGATATTCCTCAGCTTTCTCCAAAAAAACAATTTTATAAACCTTATTAGTATAAATCCCATACTTCGCCTTTCCCATCCGAACGTAACAATCTAAAGCATCCGTAAAGGTTTTACGATAACTAAATTCCTGATACGCCGTCGGTAAATAATTCCCATCCCGTTGGTTAATATATTTCGTCGTTCCCCCCGAACGTTCCGCCATCACATCGATAACAATATCCAAAATGCGCGATCGAATTTCCCTGGCGCGATCGCTCTCCACGAGCAACATTGCCAGATTAAGCGCCGCCCGAAAATTAAATACCCCTAAGACGTTAACTTTGCTACCGTAATCCATTACGGAACCTGACAGCATCTCCAAAAAACCTTGAAGCTCCTTTCCCCGTAACAAACGGTATCCATTACTTTTTAACTCATCGGCATGACGCTTCAAATACTTTTCGATGGTACTGTTACTCACGCCAAAAATTTCGATTAACTGTTGCTTCGTAAACAAGACCTCTTCTTTATAAAAAGTGCCTCCCAACCCGAGATATTCCTCAATTTTCTCCAAGGCATAGCGATTGTTAAGGACGTTTTGTCGGTCTAAAAACGAATTTGTTAAATCTTTACTCATCGCGTTTTATTCCATCTAGAACAAGCCGAGAACGTCAATTCGAGTCGAAGCAACACCCCTTGCGTTGGGTTCCGCTCTCGCTTCACCCAACCTACATCTTAGGGGATCTTGGATAATATTTTAGATAACGTGACATCGACTTTCCTATAAAGCCAAATGAAAACGAACTTGATATAATTGAACCAACCCGTAAAACCTGGAGTGCGCCTGATGAGTTTATCTCTCACCCCAGAAACCGAAAAGCGAATCGCCGAACAGCTAAAAAGCGGACGTTACCAGTCCGCCGACGAAGTTATTTTAGCCGGATTAGAACTCTTAGACAAGCGAGAACAACGCTTAGCCGAACTTCGCCAGCAAATCGAAATCGGTGCAGAGCAAATTTCACAAGGTCGCGTCACGGACGGCGAACAAGTATTCGATCGCTTATTCGATCGGCTGCACCAACAATCTAACGAATGACGATGGCAACTTACTCATTCTCAGACGAAGCGATCGCAGACTTAGACACAATTTGCGAATCGATGTCAGAAACGAATACAGATTTCGCCATTCGATTTTTTGAGAAAGTTCGAGAAAAATGCCGAAAATTTGCTCAGTTTCCGAATATGGGAAAAAGCTATCCAGATTCTTCGCAGTACTCCAGCCATAGCTGAAAGCTTGGCTGGTGGTGTAGCGAAGCGCGACTGAGGGGAGTAACCTACAAAAGATTTGCTACAGTTTTAGATATGCTAAACATGACGTGGGAATTTAAGCTAGAGCCAACGGCGGAGCAGGTTTCAGAGATCGAACACATTCTTGATGTGTGCCGCCATGTCTGGAATTTTGCGCTGCGGGAACGTAAAGACTGGCTAAATTCCC
>NZ_JAQNCQ010000191.1:0-22836 GCF_028368005.1 Geitlerinema sp. CS-897
ATTAGAGCTAACGCCAACATTGGCTTGAAAAATCTAGCCTACAATATCCGTCGATATATCTTCTGGGAAACTCAAAAAGAATAACAGAATATTCTCGTTCTAAAACTTCTAAAATAGATGATTTTTCTCAAGAAAATACCTATTAATATAGAAGAATAAAAAAGATGGTTTTCGAGATGTGAAAGACCATTTTATTTTTTTATTTTTAACTCAAATAATGAATTTTTCGAGGTTCCCTATATGAGGTGCATCTCAAATAAGTGCATCTCAAAAATGTAAATTTATCAAATCGAAGTCTCTGCACTGAACTGAACTGAACTGCTATTGGCTTTCACGATCGCTCCACCCATGGACTGAGCGAAGCCGAAGTCCATCCTACCTCAAACTCCTATTTTTATACAATTGAAATGAACCCAAAAACACAAACTTTTTAGGTTCTTATTAGATGGTATGACGTCAAAACCCGAGAAGCTGTGGAGAAAAACTTCATCCCATTAAACAAGTACTATCAAAAAAAGACTGAAACGGCAGCGATCGCGATCGCACAAACAGTATAGATCGAATCACCAATCCCAGAGATCTCAGTTACTCAAGCCTTTGACGCGAATCACCCTAAAAGAGTTCCGAGATTACAGGTTGAGTTGAACGAGATCGCAGAAACTCAAACTCAAAAGTGTCAAGATTTAACTGTAGAGTTCCCGTACCTCTAAATGTCATCCTCGTTTTTACCCTCGCGCCCCGCGCTATCAGATTTCTTTTTTGAAGTTTGGCAATCTGGAACCCTCACCCAAACCCATCGCTATCAATTAAAAGAATTTTTGCTTTATGAAGACCTCAACGAAGCGGACTATGCCCTCCTCGATCGCCTGCTACACGCAATCAAGAGGGGGTGGGTGTCTTGGACGGGCGATCGAAACGGATCTTAAGTTGTACGATCGAGAGAAACAGAACTGTACTCGTCCCGTCTGACTCACGACGAACGAGACTCGAGAACGCCAAGGAAGGAAGGCTGGCGATGTTTAATGCCACTCAGTTACTCATCGACCATTTCGTACCCAAACTTCAAGAGAACTACCACCGAACCTATGGCGGTATGAAAGCGGACTACGCCGAAATTATCGGCTGGGCGGGTGCGATGGCGCTCGAAAACATTGCCAACAGCGACGCTCTCTATCACAACGTCGAACATACCATCTTCGTAACCCTGGTCGGACAGGAAATCCTACGGGGGCGACACATTCGCGACGGGGGAATTTCCTGCGAAGACTGGCTTCACGTGACGATCGCCTTACTATGTCACGATATCGGCTACGTGAAAGGTGTCTGTCGAAAAGACGATGCAGTGCGGCGACTCTACTCGACAGGAATCGACGATACGATGGTATACTTGCCTCCCGGTGCGACGGACGCCGCCTTGACCCCCTACCACGTCGATCGCGGCAAACTCTTTATCGACGAACGTTTCGGCGGCCACCGCCTCATCGACGCTCACGTAATTCGCAGCAGCATCGAACTGACGCGGTTTCCCGTTCCCGCTGGCAAAGATCACAAAGACACCATTAATTTACCGGGGTTGATTCGCGCGGCGGATTTGATCGGACAACTGAGCGATCCCCGTTACCTACAAAAAATCAGCGCCCTCTTCTACGAATTCGAGGAAACGGGAACCAACAAAGCCCTCGGCTACAAAACACCGGGAGACTTGCGAAACGGATATCCTAAGTTCTACTGGAACGGGGTGTATCCCTTTATCAAAAATGCCCTGAAATACCTCGAAGTGACCCAAGAAGGCAAGCAAATCGTCGCGAACCTTTTCAGTAACGTTTTTCGCGTCGAACACGCGACGATTTGATTTTCGTCCCCTAAAGACCCCACCGATCGCCGAATTTCAACCCCAAATCCTCAGAATCGCGATCGCCGATCTTGTCACCGCCCTCGCCCTCCTGTCACACTAGACGTGGTAGAGAAAGTAGGCGAGGCAGTTGCGGACTGACGATCGCGGCGGCGACCCTCAAAGATCGCCCTGACAGAACGTCCGTTCGAGGAAAGTCCGGGCTCCCCAAAGATCGAACCTGCTGGGTAACGCCCAGTGCGTGCGAGCGTGAGGACAGTGCCACAGAAACATACCGCCTTTTACAGTGAACAGCGAACAGTGAACCGCGAACAGTGTTTTTGACTGATGACTGGTGACTGGAGACTGGTGACTGGAAAAGGTAAGGGTGCAAAGGTGCGGTAAGAGCGCACCAGCAGCATCGAGAGGTGCTGGCTCGGTAAACCCCAGGTGGGTGCAAGGTCGAAGAGACGACGGTTGGTCTTTTACCGGTCTCGCTTTTGGAGAACCGCTCGAGGCGTCTGGTAACAGGCGTCCCAGATAGATAACTGCCCTCGATGCCCTTGGTGGCGTCGAGAACAGAACCCGGCTTATGACTGCTTTCTCTACCTCTAATTCTCGACCTTTGAAGCGATCGCCCGTTGGGATCGGTTTGAATTTTCGAGTATTCGGCTTCCGTCCCCCGTCACCTTTCCAAGTCTGTTCGCCAATTTCAATGTCCTCAATCTATCCCCGTCGCTTACAAGCGTTACGTCAGCTAGTTCTTAAGTTCGGCATCGACGATCGCCCCACGTTAAACTGGGACTGTTTGGATATCGCTCTGACCCATCCCACCGCATCCGCCGAACGGAACTACGAACAGTTAGAATTTATCGGCGACGCGGCGATTCGCTTGGCGGCGGCGGAATTCCTCTGGGAAACCTATCCCGAGGTGAAAGTGGGAGATTACGCAGCCGTGCGATCGGTGTTGGTCAGCGATCGCGTTCTGGCCGATATTGCCGAAACCTACGGACTCGATCGCTATTTGGTGATGGCAGGAAGTGCCGCCGCCGACAAATCGGGTTATCGATCGCGCTTGGCCGATGCCTTAGAAGCCGTCTCAGCCGCGTTGTATCTGAGTACGCACACGACAGAACTGATTCGCCCCTGGCTCGACTCCCACTTTAAACCCTTGGCCGAAAAGGTGTTGCGCGATCCGGCACGACACAACTACAAAGCCGCGCTACAAGAATGGACTCAGGGACATCACCGGTTGCTTCCGGAGTACCGGGTCGAAGAGGTGCAACGAGAACATAACAGCGACGATCGGTTTTGCGCTCGAGTGTGGTTGAAAGACCAATGCTTGGGACGAGGAACCGGGCGATCGATCAAAGCGGCCGAACAAGCTGCCGCACGAGAAGCGTTTGTCGCGCTGTCTCGGGGGAACGTGGAAGTCAGCGGCACGGCTGAGACCTCTTAAAGCTCAATATTCCTCTACTTATCGAGAGTTTTCATGGTTGGTATCGTGGTTATCGGCGCGGGACGCTGGGGCAATCATCTGATTCGCAACGTCCTCGAACATCCCGACGCGGAATTGGTGGCGGTGGTCGATCGCGACCCGGAACGCCTCGCAGCTGTGGCGGACAAATATCAGTTAGACGGACGCGTGATTTTGACGACGGGATGGGCCAGTGTCAAGCCTCTCCCACAAGTCCAGGCGGCGATCGTGGCGACTCCCGCCACCGATCACTACGAGACGATTTCGCAAATTCTCGATCGCGGCTGTCACGTCCTGGCCGAAAAACCCCTCACCCTCGACCCCCAAGAGGCGATCGCCCTCTGTCGCCTGGCCGAATCGAAAAATCTGATCCTCTCCGTCGATCATACCTATCTCTTCAATCCCGCCGTCGAACGGGGAGCAGAAGTCGTCAACAGCGGCGCGTTGGGACAACTGCACTACGGATACGCCGCGCGAACCCATTTAGGACCGGTGCGTCGAGACGTGGATGTTTTATGGGACTTGGTGATTCACGACATCGCCATTTTCAACCGTTGGTTGGGAGAGTCGCCGACCCAAGTAAGCGCCACCGGCGAGGTTTGGTTGCAACCGACCGCCGAGGCTGCCCCTAGAGATTTGTTTCCCGAAGGATTGGCCGATGTCGCTTGGGCGACGTTGACCTATCCCAGCGGGTTTCGCGCCCAAATTCACCTCTGCTGGTGCAACCCCGACAAACAGCGACGGTTGGCGGTGACAGGAAGCCAAGGAACTTTGGTATTTGACGAACTCAGCCCGTCGCCGCTGACCCTGTATCGCGGACATCTCGATCGCACGGAAGCCGGGGATTGGAACCCGTCGGCCGTCGAACCCGAAGCGATCGCAACTCCCGCAGCCGAACCGTTGCGTCGCGTGTTTGAAGGCTTTCTCAAAAGCGTGCGATCGCAACAACCCTGCGATCGCTCCTCCGGTTGGGTCGGTGTCGAACTGGTGAAAGTGTTGCGAGGACTGACTGAATCGAGCGGTCAGGGAGGCGATCGCGTGTCGATCGAGTAGGGCGATCGACTCGGACTTTGCGGGATTTACGGAGAACTCGGTGTAAAATTCAAAACAATTCCCCCCGCAGACGCGTTCAGCCCTAAAAAAACCATGAAATTTCGTCTTTCTCTGACCGCGATCGCCCTCTCAGCGGTTCTGTCCCCCCACAGTGCGATCGCGCAATCGGTTCCCGAGAGTGCCGCCGTTTGCACCGACGGCTATCGCCTCAACTTGCGCCAAACCCCTAACGGTCAGATCCTCACCGTTCTCAACGATGGAGATGTCGTCGAACGAGTCGCCCCTCCGGCCGGCCCGTGGCAACCCGTGGCCGCCAACGGCTATCGCGGCTACGTCTGGGGCGATTATCTCTGCGATCGCTCCGCCCCGACCCCGCGTCCTCCCGTCGTCGGGTTTCAACCGGCCATGTGTGCCAACGTCGATAACGCCCGTAACATCCGACATACCGGCGGCTTAAACGTCTATCGCAACTCCAACCCCAACAGCGAAATTATCGGCCGTCTCAACAACGGTTCGGCCGTCTTACTCAGCGGAAACGCGATCGTGGATGCCTCTGGAACCATCTGGCAACCCATCGACGCCCCGTTTGGCGGCTTTATTCGTGCCGGAGAAAACGAGCGGGTGACGAATCTTATCGAGTGTACGCGCTACTATCCTTAAAGTAGACACAACCCTCAAAATTAACGGTGTCAGAACAGCATCGACAGCACTTTCGAGCGCAATTTCCAGCACTCGCTAACAAAACCTATTTCAACTACGGCGGGGAAGGGCCGCTTTCGCAAACTGCCCGCGACGCCATTTTGCAGAGTTACGATCGCCTGCAACAGATGGGGCCGTTTTCCCTGAACGCCAACGTCTGGGTTCAGGAATGCGCCCAGACCTTGCGAGGGGCGATCGCGACCGAGTTAGGGGTCGCCCCGGAAACGGTGGCCGTCACCGAAGATGTCACCGCCGGGTGCAACGTCGCCCTCTGGGGCATCGACTGGAAGCCGGGAGACGCCTTGTTAATGACGGACTGCGAACATCCGGGCGTCATCGCAACGGTGCGAGAACTCCAACACCGCTTTAACATCGAGGTGTCAGTCTGTCCGATTCTGGACACCCTCAACGAAGGCGACCCGGTCGAAGTCATTTCCCGGTATTTGACGCCGAAAACCCGGTTAGTCGTCTTGAGTCACATTTTATGGAACACCGGCCAGGTGTTACCCCTAGCAGACATCGTGACGGCTTGTCGCGGCGTTTCCACCGAAAGCGGACAGCCGATTCGCGTGTTAGCGGACGCCGCCCAGTCGGTGGGGGTGCTTCCGTTGAAGTTGGGGGAAGCGGGGGTAGATTTTTACGCCTTTACGGGACATAAGTGGCTGTGCGGTCCAGAGGGCGTCGGCGGCTTGTACGTGAGTCCCGAGGCGATGGAATCGTTGCGGCCGACGTTTATCGGCTGGCGAGGCGTCGAGGTGGACGGGACGGGACAACCCACGGGATGGAAGCCAGACGCGCGACGCTATGAAATCGCAACTTCGGCGTATCCGTTGTACGCGGGATTGACGGCGGCGATCGAACTGCACCGTCAATGGGGAACTGCGGAAGAGCGGTATCGCCAAATTTGTCGGTCTAGTGCGCGATTGTGGGAAAAACTCAGGGAAATTCCCGGCGTCACCTGTTTGCGGACGAGTCCGCCAGAATCGGGGTTAGTCTCGTTTACCCTGGACTCTGGTACTCATAAAAATTTGGTGGTGTTTTTGGAAGGTCGCAGCATCATGACGCGCACGATTCTCGATCCGAGTTGCGTTCGCGCCTGCGTTCACTATTTGACGTCGGAGGAGGAGAGCGATCGCCTCGTCGAAAGCGTGCGGGAATTTACCGCGCAATCCGGCAATTCGTAATTTCGGGCCTCTCAAACAGCGGTTTCTCCAAACCCTGCTAGAACCTCTCTGTGTCCTCTGTGTCTCTGGGCGTGAAGCCTTTCTGAAACCCAACTTATCAAAAAAGGATAAAGTCCGATCGGATTGGGTCTCAAAACAAATTAGCATCCAACGATTTTCGGGGACTTTTTTTAACAAAAAACACCTCGGCTGGAAACTTAACCGAGGTGTTTTGAATTCATCAGAATTCTTAACTCAAAATCGCTGTTGCCTTAACCGAACGTCTTAAAGAATTGCGGCGTACTGTTCTTTTTCAGGAACGTCCGTGTATTCAGCGACGATTTGACGGAATTCTTCGCCGTCGATGGTTTCTTTTTCCACCAACAAATCGACGAGGCGATCGATAACGGCTCGGTTGTCGCGCATAATCCGACACGCATCGTCATAACACTGTTCGACAATGGTGCGAACCTGAGCGTCGATGCGAGCGGCGATATCTTCAGAGTATTCCGATCGCGTCATCAAATCGCGACCCAAGAACACTTCACCCGATTGGCTTTCGAGAGACATCGGACCGAGATCGGACATTCCGAAGCGCGTCACCATCTGACGAGCCATGTTCGTCACTTGTTGCAGGTCGTTCCCCGCACCCGTGGTCACTTCCGCATCGCCGAAAATGACTTCTTCGGCAGCGCGTCCGCCCAAAGCCCCCGTAATGCGAGCGCGAATCTGAGAGCGAGAAATCAAGGTTTGGTCTTCCGAAGGAACGAACCAGGTCAGACCTCGAGCTTGACCGCGCGGCACCAGCGTCACTTTCTGAACGGGGTCGTGGTCTTTCAGCAGAGTCCCAACGATGGCGTGACCGACTTCGTGATAGCCGATCAGACGTTTGCTTTTGCTATCGACGAGGGGAGTGCCTTCCATCCCGGCCACGACGCGATCGACCGCATCGTCGATTTCCGCCATCGTAATGGCGTCTTTACGGCGGCGAGCGGTGAGAATGGCGGCTTCGTTGAGCAGGTTCGCTAAATCCGCTCCCGTAAATCCAGGGGTGCGACGGGCGATCGCATCGAGGGAGACTTCCGAGGCGAGTTTCTTGTTGCGAGCGTGAACTTCTAAGATCGACAGGCGACCTTTGATGTCGGGAGCGTCGACGGAAACTTGGCGATCGAAGCGTCCCGGTCGTAACAGCGCCGAGTCGAGAACGTCGGGGCGGTTAGTCGCGGCGATGATGATGATGCCGGTGTTACCCTCGAACCCATCCATTTCGGTCAGGAGTTGGTTGAGGGTTTGTTCCCGTTCGTCGTTTCCGCCCCCGATTCCGGCACCACGCTGGCGACCGACGGCGTCGATTTCGTCGATGAAGATGATGCAGGGAGCGTTTTCTTTGGCTTTCTTGAACAGGTCGCGCACGCGAGACGCGCCCACGCCGACGAACATTTCTACGAATTCCGAACCGGAGATGCTGAAGAAGGGAACGCCTGCTTCCCCGGCGATCGCTTTGGCTAATAAGGTTTTACCAGTTCCCGGCTGTCCGATCAGCAACACGCCTTTCGGAATGCGCGCGCCGACAGCAGTAAACCGCTCGGGTTTCTTCAGGAACGTGACGACTTCTTGGAGTTCTTCTTTAGCTTCGTCGACACCCGCTACGTCGTCGAACAGAACGCCCGTTTTCGCTTCCATTTGGAACCGCGCCCGAGACTTCCCAAAGTTCATCGCCTGACCGGGGCCGCCGGGGGCGTTACTCGAGCGACGGAACAGGAAGAACAGCCCCGCAATCAACAGCACGGGGAATACCAGGTTGCCCAACAATCCCCAAATCGCACCGTCGTTTCGGGGCGGGTGGTTGTCTAGGCTGACGTTGGCTTCCCGCAGTCGGGCGATCAGTTGGGGATCGTTGGCGGGTAAATCTACTCGCAGCCGTTGGACGCGGTTGTCGAGATCGCGATCGACGGCTTCGACGATGGCCGTCCGTCCGCCTTCGTAGAGATCGACACCGGTTACGCGACCGGCTTCGAGATAGTCGAGGAAGCGACCGTAACTCATGCGAGTTGCAGCAGCGTTATTTCCGGCCGTGACGGCGGAGGAAGAAAACGCACCTTGCCACAGGAAAAATCCAATGACGAGGATCGGCAACGCCCAGAGTAAAGCGACTCTCCAAGAAAATTTCATATTGCAGCTATCTCCGGTTTCGGCAATGAACGATTATTTTTAAGCAGCTTTGCTAACTCATAATCTTAATCAAATGTAACATATCTTTCTGGTAGGCGTCGAAGTCAGCCTGCGACCCTGTCCTGCGAGTGTTTCGGGCAAGGGGGCGACGAACCCACAAACGTTAACGCGATCGCTTCTCTCCAAAAAAGTAAGAGGTCAGACACCGTAGGGGCTGACCTCTGTGAGATAGAACTAGAAAAACTCTAGACTTCGACAGGAACCTTAGAGTCAGAAGCCGTGAGGCGCTCGTAAGCTTCGCGCATCTTCAGACCGACTAGGAGCTGGAATAAACCCGTTCCGTCGTTAGCACCGGGATATTCTTTGTGCTGTAGCAACAGGTGAGCCAGTTCGCCGTAGTACTTGGTCGACGTTTTGCTCAGATGTCCTTCGACGTAAATCATTTCTTCGAGGTTGTCGAAGCGACCATCGACTTCGAGGACTGAAACGTCGTGACCGTAATAGTTATCCGGCCCGTAGAACAGTTTCAAACCGGGATAAGAGCAGGTCAGTTTGCGGCCGCAAGGCGTCCAGTGAATCGTAGAGCCTTCGTCGAACAGGTAAACCGGCTCGAATCCTTCGATGTCGTTGCGCTGAATCAACTGGACGCGCAGGATCTTGCGTTCTTTGTCGTCTTTAATCAGGTTCGTCGGCAGAATTTGGATGACGACGTCTGCGTGTTGTTTTTGAGGGTCGATGTATTTCTCGAAGTCGGGGCGGCGGGATTCGATCGAGGCCAAAACGTCTTCGTAGGTGTGACCCCGTTCTGCCATATCGCGCTGGATCTTCCAGGCAATTTTCACTTCGTCGCTGATGTCGAGGTAGACGCTGAAGTCGAGCAGGTTCCGAACGCGTTCGTCGTAAATCGGGTGCAGACCTTCAATGACGATGATGTTGTTCGGATCGACTCGTTCTGGGGGATCGAGTTCTCCAGTTTCGTGGTTGTAAATCGGTTTATCGACCGATTTGCCTTCTTTTAAGGCTTTGACTTGCTCGTACATCAAGTCGAAGTTGTTGGCTCTCGGATCGAGAGCGGTCACGCCGGCCGCTTTGCGTCCTTTGCGGTCTAAGCTGTGGTAGTCATCCAAGCAGATGACGGTCATCATTTCTTCACCGAACAAATCGGCAAGTCGGCGTAAAAAGGTGGATTTCCCACAACCGGAGTCCCCGGCAACACCAATAAGAACCACGCGATCTGGCTTCGTGCTCATAAGTTTCCTCTATCGACACGTATGATTGTGTAACATCTCCCCACGCCAAGTCTAAAACGATGGCGTCGAGTTTCTCCTAGAATCGCTCCTAGGATGTCCTGCTTCGGGAGGATGGCAGGCCGCTTTCTCCCTAACAGGTTCCGACGATGTATCTCACCGCCGTTAACCGGATCTCAATTTTTTAGTTCGTTTCCCACAGGTCGCACTGTACGCCAGGCTCAGCCTGTACGTTCGTGTCGATCGGGGAAGGGCGACTCCAGCCTTGGCGATCGAGGCGTTTCCCCATTGCCATGACTACCTTACCAGAGAGGACTACCGCTGCGAACGTCGGTAAGGAGATTACCTGACTTGTTTTGGCGAGTTTCCCACGTTCGAGTACCGACCTCAGACGTGGGGAGGCTTGCTAAGCCAGCTCGCAACTCGTCCTTCGGAAAGCTGGATGCTACTGCGGATGAGATCTTTCCCCGAACCGATCGCCGTGACAGAGGTAGTTAGACTCGAAAAAGCTAGGGCTAAAGCGGTGGCGCTCGCCACAGACATTTCTCGAAACTAGCCTCAACCCAACGCGATCGCCAAACAGGCAGAAGGTCTGCTGCTTGTTTGGGAAGACTAAGGGTGTGTTTTTAAGTATTTAGTACCAGTTGTGCGATAGATTCTACCAAAAGGGGATCGCCCCTACAAGTCTTAGACCGCGAGTCGTACTTCTAGCGATCCCCGGTTCGGGCGATCGAGCAACAAATCTTTGAAGGAGTTGACTCGCGGTTGTGGTAGGGTCGTTGTTTGAGAGGGATCGAAAACGGTTCGCCCTCAACGCTCGCACAAATGGCATCAGTGGGTTGCCGATAGGCACCTTTTCCCTTGCAGATTTATCCCTATGTCTGACCTTCCTTTCACCCTAGATCAGTTACGTATCCTCAAAGCTATTGCATCTGAGGGAAGTTTCAAACGGGCCGCCGATAGCCTGTACGTCTCTCAACCGGCTGTCAGCCTACAAGTTCAAAATCTCGAACGGCAGTTAAACGTACCGCTGTTCGATCGGGGAGGAAGACGGGCGCAACTGACCGAAGCCGGACATCTGTTGCTCAGTTACGGGGAGAAAATTCTCACGCTGTGTCAGGAAACCTGTCGCGCGATCGAAGATCTGCAAAATCTCCAAGGGGGAACGTTAATTGTCGGGGCGTCTCAAACGACGGGAACTTATTTGTTGCCCCGGACGATCGGTGCGTTCCGACAACGCTATCCCGACGTAGCCGTTCAGCTTCACGTGCATTCGACGCGACGCACCTCTTGGAGTGTCGCCAACGGCCAGGTCGATCTGGCCATCGTCGGGGGAGAAGTGCCGACGGACTTACAGGATTCGTTGGAAATCGTGCCGTACGCTGAAGACGAACTGGCGTTGATTTTACCGGCGTTTCACGCGTTGGCTCAGCAGGAGTCGATCGAGAAAGAAGATCTCTACAAGTTGGATTTTATCGCCCTCGATTCTCAATCGACGATTCGCAAGGTCATCGACCAAGTTTTGTCGCGTTGTGGTATCGATACGCGCCGCTTGAAGCTAGAGATGGAACTCAACTCCATCGAGGCGATTAAAAGTGCTGTGCAGTCTGGTTTGGGAGCGGCGTTCGTTTCGGTTTCGGCCATTGAAAAAGAGTTACAAATGGGCGTGTTGCACCGTACGACCATCGACGACGTGGTGGTCAAACGTACCCTCAACGTGATTTACAATCCCAACCGCTATCGCTCGAAAGCGGCCGAAGCCTTTATTACGGAAATTTTACCCCTATTTTCGAGCCAAGAACTCGATCGCAAGCTCGTCGAACCTGCGGTGGCTGAAGAAAGTCTCGAACCGCCCAAAGTTGTCGAGTCGGTCGAAGAAAGTTCGTCTTGAGTTACGACGGTTTGGGAAATCAGAGAACCTCGAACTCGGTGCGATCTGTCGATGCTCCCTCGCTGTCGGTCAAAGAGCCTCCCATCGCCGCCGATATTGCGTTCTGACTGACCGCTGCGTACACCTGTTTCAAGTAATCCCGAACCTGCTCGCTCGTGGCGGCTTGCTTGGCTAAGGAGGTTCCGCCGTTTCCGTTTGAAGAGGGAATCAATCCCAGAATATCTAACACTGTTTCGTCTTGCATCGGCGGACTAACGACCACCAACGAGGAATCTAGCGGCGTGTCGTATTTCCAAAACGTCTCGATTTTAATGGGTTTCTCTTCCGCTTTCTGAGATACTTCTACGGGTGCAGCATCGGCGTTATCTCCAGCACGACGTTCCCGCAAGGCTTCGATAATTTGTGCCTTGGTACGTCCCCGCAATTGAAACAGTAAAAACGGATCTTCAGCAAAGCGATCGCCGAGTAAATGATAGACGGCAATAATATGTTTGCAAGGATTGGCTTTGTCGGGACAAGAACAGCGCGATCGAATTTCTTGTAAACTGAACGGAAACAGCCGCAACCCGTTCGCGGCAAAGACATCTTCGATATTCGTCGGCATTTCTCCGGCTAACAGTTTGGCGGAAAAAATCACCTGTTCTGACAAAGTATTGATAACGAATTCCCAATCTTCGTTGGAAAAGTTATCCAGCCACAGCGAAATATGATAGGGTTCGTCTTCGGTTCCCTGTACGTCGGAGAGAACTTTTTGGTCTTTGAAGTCGATGCTGAGGACGTTGCCTTTTCGGGCGTAGTTTCGACCCCGCTCCAACCGTTTTTTGAAGCGATATTTATCGAGCAAATCGAGCCATTGTTGTACCCACCATTCACGCTCGGAGTTCACTTCAGAAAGGTTGTAAATCATTGAATTTAATAAACAAAACAACATTTGCTGTAGGGACAAAAGGCAGTTCGTCCCTACAATTTTCGGTATTAACGACTCAACAGAAATCGCGAAAACGCCACAACAACAAAGTTTTTAAACCTCATCTTCTTCCACGATCGCACTGCGATCGAGTAACAGTAAATTCCGCAAGCGATCGGTGTCGAGTTCCGTCAGCCAGGATTCCCCAGACCCCACCACCTGTTCCGCTAAGGCTTGCTTACTTTCAATGATGTCGTGGATTTTCTCTTCCAACGTTCCCGTACTGACGAACTTGTGAACTTGAACGTTTTGAGTTTGTCCGATGCGAAACACCCGGTCGGTGGCTTGATTCTCAACCGCCGGATTCCACCAGCGATCGACATGGAAAACATGGTTCGCCCGCGTTAAATTCAACCCCGTTCCTCCCGCTTTTAACGAAAGAATAAAAACCGGCGGTCCTTGGGGGTCGTGTTGGAATCGATCGACCATTGCTTCCCGTTGCGCTTTGCGCGTCGCCCCGTACAAATACAGCACTTCGCGCCCCAAGCGTTTTTCCAAATGGGCTTTTAACACTTTTCCCCATTCGGCGAATTGCGTGAAAATCAACGCACGATCGCCCTCCGCGATCGATTCCTCGAGAAGTTCCTCCAACCGCTGCACCTTTCCCGAACCCCCCGTCATGCGATCGAGAATTGTGGCTTTGTTCTTGCGGTTCTTCAACCCCAACAACTCGGGATGGTTGCAAACTTGCTTCAGTTGCGTCAGCAATCCCAACACCAAGCCGCGACGTTGCAACCCTTCGGAAGACTCGATTTTCGCCATCGACTCCTCCACCAATTCTTGATACCGTCGCGCCTGTTGCGCCGTCAGCGAACAGAACACCGTGGTTTCCTGCTTTTCCGGTAAATCCTGAATGATGTCCTTATCGGTTTTCAAACGGCGCAAAATAAACGGTTGAACCAGCGATCGCAACGTTTGCAGCGAGTCCGTATCCCCATACCGTTCGATGGGAATCGCAAACCGCCGCTTGAAAAACGTCGGCGTTCCCAAATACCCCGGATTCAGGAAATCTAAAATCGACCACAACTCCGACAAACGGTTTTCTACCGGCGTCCCCGTCAGCGCAACCCGAAACTGAGTTTCCAACTGACGCACCGCCTTCGACTGCTTCGCGTCGGGGTTCTTCACGTTTTGCGCCTCGTCGAGAACCACCACCCGCCAGTCGATTTTCTGTAAATCCTTCAAATCCCGATGTACCAAAGCGTAACTGGTGATGACGAGATGTTTCTGTTTCACCGTTTTCAGGAAACTTTGACCCTTGGGACGTTTGTCGCCGTGGTGGACGAACACCGACAGCGAGGGGCCGAATTTCTTCACCTCCCGTTCCCAGTTCCCCAACACCGAGGTCGGACATATTAATAAAGTAGGCGCGTCGAGATCGTCGCGTTCCTGCAAATGTTGCAAAAAGGCGATGGTTTGAATAGTTTTCCCCAACCCCATATCATCGGCCAAACAAGCCCCCAAGCCCCAGCGTTCCAAGAACGCCAGCCAACCCACGCCTCGGGCTTGGTAGGGGCGCAATTCCCCTTTGAACTTCTGCGGGGCGTCGAGGGGTTCCAGGCGGCGTTTCCCGGCGATGGTATCCATCAAGGCTTGGAGATGGCCGCTGGCTTCAAAGCGGACGACGGGGAGTTTCCCGAGGGTTTGGGTGTCGCCTCCCGTTCCGATGCGAAGGGCGTCTTCGAGAGAGAGGGATAAGTCGTCTTGGCGTTCGTCGAAAAACTCGTTAGCAGCTTTTACGTCCGCCATGCGGAGTTCCACCCATTCGCCATCGATTTCGACGAGGGGACTTCCCAACGTGAGGAGGCGATCGAATTCCGCTTTAGACAGGGTTTTACCACCGAGACTCAGTTGCCATTGGAAATCCAGCAACCCTTTCAATCCCAATTTTGCCCGTTTCTTGGGCGGTTCGGCGCGAACCACCAATCCCAACCGTCCCGATAAACCTTCGACGTTTTCCAAATTCGGCGGTAACACTACCCCCAAGCCGTTTTCTTGCAATCGCCAGCGGGTACTTTTGAGGAATTCGTAAGCCTGAATCGGATCGAGATCGCATCCTTTAGGGCGAGGGGTTTGTAAGGCGGCTTCGAGGGTGGGATAGAGGCGCGAGGCGAGTCCCAACCCGCTTAACAGGGTTTCTTGGGGGCGATCGATTTCCCGTCCACGCACGGCGAGGCGATCGACGGCATGATTCCATATCGTATCGGCAGAGACGAGAAATTCCGGATCGTCCGCCGCTTGCAGGTAAAAATCCAACCGCCAATCTTTACCGTTTTCCGCCGGGGGGTGCAGTCGAAACGCCGTCCGAAACTGGTTTTCCCCGGACAAAGCCGAACTCACCGGGGCTATCCAGGTATTCAAGGCGGTGGCTAGGGGTTCGGCTTGTTTGAGTCCCAAATTCACGCGGGGCGAAGGGCGACTCAAAGATTCCAGCCAATCTTTCACGGGAGAATTGAGAGGCGGTAGCGGTACGTTGCCTGTATGTTGCCGAACTTGGGTGTCGGTGAAGGTTTCGAGGAAACGGCGCAATAGGGTTTGGGGACTCGGCGGAACTCCCGTTTCCGCGTCGGGATAGGCGCGACAGCTTCCCGGCATTTGTTTGGCGAAACGGTGGAAGCGATCGGTATCGGTGGCACTGTCGAGGAGGGGTTGCCAGAGGCTTTCGAGGGAACCGTCTGGGCGAACCACCAAGCCGGGGAGGAATTTACCTCGGGCTAGTAAATCCAGCGTCCACCGCGCTACGTGAGACCAAAATTGTAAATCTGCCCCGACAAAGGATTCGGTTTCCGTCAGTTGTCCCAAGGGCAGGCTGTGGAGGAGTTCCACCGCTTGGGCGGGTTCGAGGCTGAATCCTTCGACGCGCCAGGGATGTAAGGTGAGTTCGCCGTCGGGGGTGGCGGCGGAATGTTGAGGAACGCGATCGCCCCCTTTGCGGGTTTCGCTGGGAAGCAGCAGGATTTGAGAGGCGGGCTGAAACGTCTCTGTTACCGCCAGTTGATGAGTGTTACTCAGGCGATCGAGCAAGTCTTGCAGTTCCCGGCCGTTGAGGGCGAAGGGGTTGTCTGCGATGTCCTCGTCCGAGGACACGGAAGTCTCTAACCGACGCCAAGTTTCGCCCCAGAGAAAGAAACAAGATTCGCGATCGCGCCAACTGCCGTGTAAGATTGCCATGCTCGATATTCAGGGTGAAACGAAACTTAGCTCTCGAGTTCGGCGAGTCCGAGACGATACCATCTGCGGCACGATTCCGGGCGGCGTCTGCGGTGGTCTCGCGTCACATCTCTCGCTTGAAGGGGGGCGATCGATGTCGAGAGTTTTGAAAAATTGGATGTTGAAAAAGCCGTTGTTAAAAAGACTCAGTGCGATCGCGCTTTCGCTCGAAACCCTTGAAACGCATCAGAAGCATCGAGAGCGATCGAACCGTCGGCCGCATACCCTTCCCATTGTATAACATTCGACCGAAAAAATCTGACGCACAGCATCTCAACGCAAGCTCAACAGGCGTTGCTTGCCTGACATCGCCAAAAATCGCGTGTAAGATGTTAGCGACAACGACAGATATCCTGAAAACTGTTCGAGACTGCGATTTGTGAGAATACAGCTCAGCTTCTCCTCAAGCTTTCTGTCTCTACATGAGGAGATGGGGAGACGAGGGGCGGTGTGCTTCTGTCAGAGAAGAATCAAGCGTGTAGCGTGAAGAGTTAATCAGAATTCCCACGCTACCCCCTTCCCTTTGCACTCTACACCGATCGACATGCCCTCTAAGCATTGTCAACTATCAACTGTCTCCACTGCTTCGCGGCTCGCTGCTCACTGTTCACTGAAAAAGGGTTGTCGCCATGAAAGCGATTACGGTCGTCAGTACGACATCTCAAGCCGGAAAATCAGTACTCACGACCGCGATTTGTCGCATTCTCGCTCGTCGAGGCATTCGCGTCGCGCCCTTTAAAGGTGTCACCCTTAGTTCGCAGTCTTATTTGACAGAAATTGGTGGTGAAATGGGGTACGCCCAAGCCCTGCAAGCCTGGGCGGCCGGAATTTCTCCCGCCGTGGAAATGAATCCGATTTTACTCAAACCCAAAGGCGACAACTCCTTCAAACCCTTCGTAAAAGGAAAAGGAGGCGGCACGATCTCTGTTACTGACTTTTGCAGTTGGGCGGAAAACGACGGTTGGGCTGTGGTGCGCGACTGTCTCGACCAACTGACGGCGGAGTTCGACGCCCTCGTCTGTGAAGGAGGCGGGAGCGTGGCCGACGTTCACCTCAAACGGTGCGACCTGTCAAACTTTCGCGTCGCCCGTTACCTCAACTCACCCACGCTGTTGGTGGTCGATATCGAGCGGGGGGGCGCTCTGGCTCAAGTGTTGGGAACGTTAGACCTCCTCGAATCCTTCGATCGGGCGTTGGTACGCGGTATTGTCATCAATAAGTGGCAAGGATCGCGGGTATTGCTTCAGCCGGGTCTCGATTGGTTAGAACAGCGGACGGGGCTTCCGGTGTTGGGCGTGATTCCCTCGAGCGAGGTGGCGCGATCGAACCGCGAGACGTTGAACCCCCTCGAACGCCACAGTCATCGGGGACACAACGACGTTACGTTGAAGGTGGTGCGGTTGCCCCGCATGACGAATTTTTCGGATTTCGACCCCCTCGAAGCCGAGCCGAGCGTACAAGTCAAATACGTTTCGCCCAAGCAGTCTATCGGCTATCCTGACGCGGTCGTTTTACCGGGAACGCGATCGACGATCGCCGATTTACTGGTTTTGCAAGAAACGGGAATGGCTGAAGAACTTAAGGATTACGTCTCGGCCGGTGGCACGATTTTAGGGATGGCTGGCGGGTTTCAGATGCTCGGTCAGACTATCGCCGACCCGGAAGGAATTGAGGGAGTCGAAGGACGATACAAGGGTTTGGGCTTAGTGCCGATGAAAACGGTGATTACTACCAACAAAATCGCCCGCCAGCGATCGGTGACGTCAGCGTATCCTCAACGGGGACTTCACGTCGTCGGTTACGAAATTCATCGCGGTCGCACTCAGATGTCCGATGGAGAGGAGTTTCAGCCGCTGTTCGACGATGAAAGTTTGGGAGTCGTCGATAAGTATCAGTCGATTTGGGGAACTTACCTCCACGGTTTGTTCGATAGCGGCCCCTGGCGGCGAGCTTGGTTAAATCGCCTGCGTCAGCAACGGGGTCTTAAGGCATTGCCGACGGGCATTCCCAACTATCGCGAGCAACGGGAAACACTCCTTGAGGATTTGGCGGAGTTAGTTCACGAAAACCTCGATCTCACGCAGATTTTGCAGTAATGAGGGAACGGGGGAACAGGGAACAGGGAACGGGGAACGGGAGAACAGGGAACGGGGAAGTAGTAGAGACAGTTGACAGTTTCTCCCCCTCTCCCCCTCTTCTCCTCTCCCCCTTTTCTCCTCTCCCCCTCTCCCCCTCTTCCCCTCACGTCAACCACAGAAGCGACGACAGAATCGCCAGACTTGCCAAGAGAGCGACCCAGACGAAGCGGTTGTCTTGGGTGTTGATTTGGCTGGGGTCAATGGGTTGGGGAGCGGGAAGAGGACGGGGTTTGCGTTTGAGGGGGCGACTCGAACCTTTGCGATCGCTGCGGATGCTTTCTTCGAGATTGCTTAAATCGGGAATGTTGACGTTCCACTCCGGACGCATCGCCAAACGGGGCGCTTCGAGAATTGCCAACAGACGGCGACTTTGTTGGCGGGTGGTGAGGTGGGGATGTCGCGATAGCTTGCGACATAGACTGACCGCCGATTTGAGATCGCCGACGGCTTGATGGGCCGTGACGAGCCAAATTTGGATTTCGCCGCCGAGGGGCGTGCCGCGATCGACTAAGACGCAGGCGTTTTCGAGCAAGGAGACGGCCTCGCGATACTGGCCTCGCTCGAAAATCTCTTTGGCGGTTTCGTAACGGATGCGGGCGAGTTCGGTGCGATCGGGGGTACTCACAACAAAACGGTAATAGAACTGGAGTCGAAATCGCGCGATCGTCGATTCGAGCAGGATCTGTCCTCAATTTTATCGGTCTTGTGGGAGCGGGGGGAGTCGTCGCGATCGCGCCAACGAGTAACGAATTGTTAGAAACGCGATCGCAGTTGTCAAGACCTTCGACAAGAAACGTTACAAAAATCTAGAGGTGAGGCGATCGTCTGAGAAGCGGAATTTTTTTCGATTTTATGGGGAAAACGATCGGGTCTAGCTGCTATTGTGCTAAAGGGGTTGTCCCAGTTGTCGCATTAGTTCCCAAGTCAGGCGAATTCCAAACGAGCATATGACCAGATTGCGTTATTGGATGGCTGTGAGTATTATCGCGGCGCTCTCTCTTCACGCGTCGAGAGCGATCGCGTCGATGAAAACTCCGGCTAAACCCGCTCAGATAAAGAGCGAAGAGATCGCCGAGGACTCCTCCGTCACGGCGCAAGTGCCACCAGAAAAAAAGCGACCGCGACAAACGCTTGATGGAATAGGCGTTCCTTCTGAGATAGCCCCCTCGAGCGAGCGTTCCGAACCCGAACCCTCTGCGACCCCAGCACCGAAACCTGAAGACAGCACGGGGATACCCAACCCCCCCGACAGCGACATTACGGACGTAGAACTTCCCGAAATTCCCTCGATTCCTCAACCGTCGGGGGTCACGACGATTCCAGAAGGAGAACCACCGCCGCCGTATCTCGATCCCCATCCTAACCTTCTACGCTTTCCCACAGAAGACGAGGAAGTCGAGCTGTTGGGAATTCAACCGATTACTCTCGACCAGGCGATCGAGTTGGCCGTTCGCAACAATCTCGACTTACAAGAATCTCGTTTGGCTCTCGAAGCCAGTCGCGCTAACCTGCGGGAAGTCAAAGGAACGCTGTTTCCGCAGTTAGATTTATCGAGTAACGTGACCTGGAACGACTCGGCCAGTTCGCGCATTAGCATCGAACGTCAGGAGGAGATTCAAGGGGTGATTTCGCCACTACAGACCGATTCGACATCGGTGACGTGGGACAACCAACTCCAACTCAGTTACGACGTGTACACCTTCGGACGTAGAGCCGGACAAATCGGCGCTGCTCGCGGCCAGGTACGGGTCAACGAATTGGAGCTAGAGCGTCAACTCGAAGATATCCGTTTGGACGTTAGCGAAGCCTATTACAACGTTCAACAGTCGGATATGGACGTAAGGATCGCGCGATCGGCTGTGGAAAACTCCCAGCAAAGTTTGGAAGACGCCCAAGCCCTTGAAGAAGCAGGCGTTGGAACTCAGTTCGACGTGCTGCGAGCTGAGGTACAGCTAGCCAACGACCAGCAGCAACTGACTCAGGCCCTGAGCGACCAACAGGTAGCGCGACGGACTTTGGCGCAGGTTCTCAATGTCCCGCAGTCGGTGAACGTGGCGGCCGCCGACCCAGTAGACTTAGAAGGGATTTGGGAAATGACCTTAGAAGAAAGTATCGTTAGAGCTTTGCACAACCGGGCCGAACTCGAGCAGCAACTCGTCCAGCGGGAAATTAGCGACGATCGCCGACGGGTGGCGTTGGCGCAAACGCTGCCCCAGTTCTCGATCTTTGGCAGTATGCAACTGCTCGACGTGTCTGAGGACGATGTGGGCGGACTGACCGATGGCTACGCCGTCGGCGCTCAGATGCAATGGCGCTTGTTTAACGGAGGGGCGAGTTATGCAGCGGCCCGTCAGGAGGAACTCAATCGCGAAACGGCGGAAGTTCGATTTTCAAACTTGCGTAACCAGATTCGCCTGCAAGTCGAACAGGCTTACTACGAGTTAGAGGCGCGGTTGCAAAACGTGCAGACCTCCAACACGGCGTTGACGCTGGCTGAGGAAAGTTTGGATCTGGCACGGTTGCGTTTTAGAGCGGGTGTGGGAACCCAGACGGACGTGATTCAGGCTCAAGACGATTTGACACAGGCGCAGGGAAACCTCATCGATGCGATTATCGGGTACAACCGGGCGTTGGCTCAGATTCGACGGGCGGTCAGTAACTATCCGTTCTCGGACGAAATCGACGTATTGCTCCCGTCTGAGTAACAGTCTGGAAATTCACCCAAGTTAGGCTCGAACCGCTCGATCGCTGTATCGTTCGTCGATGCGACGGGCGGTTGTTCTTTACATTTTTTTACGTTTTATCGTAAAGATTGTTAACATAAATCTCAAAGAACCCTAGCAATTTCAAGCAGCAACGGAGAAGCAATATGGCTGATATTAAGTTTGTCAACGAAGATCTCGAAGTCGTCGCGGCAGACGGGGCAAACTTAAGAACTAAAGCCCTGGAGAACAAAGTCGATATTTACAAAACCTGGGGCAAGCTGACGAACTGTGGCGGTTACGGCCAGTGCGGAACCTGCATCGTCGAAGTCGTCGAGGGGATGGAAAATCTCTCGCCACCAACGGAAGCTGAAAAGCGGAAATTGCGTAAAAAACCGGACACCTATCGTCTGGCTTGTCAAGTCATCGTCAACGGCCCCGTGAGTGTAAAAACAAAGCCGTGATATTCTAAAGAAGCTAAAATTTCGAGCTTCGCGAGAGGGCTTTTCTATGCAAGTTAACGATCTCGGTTTTGTGGCCAGCTTATTGTTCGTGCTAGTGCCAACCGTCTTTCTGTTAATTCTGTATATTCAGACCCAAAGTCGCGAAGGAAGAGACACTTAAATTCGTGGCACTTCCCGAGCGGTTGGCTGAAAAACCCGGCTTCGTTGTGAGGCCGGGTTTTTCAGTGGTTTTAGGGAACTGGCGATCGCGAGTTATTCACCGACCGTCCGCGCTAAGAGAACCGGACAGTTGGCGTAAACGCGAACGTAATCTGATAGGGACTGACCCAAGAGGCGATCGAGGTCGGGTAAGCCTTTGGCGATCGTCGGTCGGCGATCGGGCGATCCCAACACCAGCAAGTCAATGTTTTCATCTTCGACGAGACGGCAGATTTCCGCTCCGGCTTTCCCTGCGGCCGTCAGACAGCGAGCGTTGATGCCCAAGTTACGGGCTTTCTGAATCGCCTCAGCTAAGATCGCATCTTGTTCTGGAGGGATGCTCGTGTCGGGGGGGTTGACGTGAGCGAGTACGAGTTGCACGTCTTTGAGGTCTTTAGCCCAGGATAACGCCAACTCTAACGACTGTTTGGAGGCGTCGGAGGGGTCTAGGGCGACCATCATTCGTTTGAGGCGTTTGACGTACACGTCATCCTTCACCAGCAGCATCGGGCGATCGGCAAGTTGGAACACGTACTGACTCACCGAGTTTTCCAGAATCGACACCAGGCGACCGAGTCCGCGCGATCCCATGATAATCAAATCGGCGTTGGATTCTTTTGCCGTATCGCAAACAATGGTTTTCGGATCGCCCTGTTTGAGAAGGGGCGTCACTTTGCTCGGATCGACCTTCAGGGATTTAACGGCTTCGGCGAGAATTTTGCCGCCTTCTTCCAGTTTTTCCGAAACTGCATCGGCCGTGATTTGAGGTGGGACGACGTGCAAGACCGTAATCGACGCTCGTTGGATTTCGGGAATCTCCATCAACTGGTTGAGCATCTCTTCGCACAGGCCCCGTCCGGCGACGGCAACAAGAATGTTTTCAATCATCGGTTTACTATGGTCGTGACGACATTTGGCGAGGTCTTGCCGTGAAATTCGGTTGCCTCAAAAATTTCTATCGAACTATAAAATTAAGCATAAGCCCCATGCATAACGCAAAATTTGTAGAAATGTAGCGTTTTGAAACGTTTTGTGATGAGCGATCCCCGAGATAAATCGAGTACGGCAATTCAAAATCAGGTGCTGACCGGCGAAGAGGTTTGGTTTGAGTACCCCGTGCGAGCCTATCCCCACCATACGGACTACGGCGGCGTTGTCTGGCACGGAACCTATATCACTTGGATGGAAGAAGCCCGCGTCGAGTGTTTTAAATCCATCGGTCTCGATTACGCCGATTTGGTGGCGTTGGGCTGTGAGTTGTTAGTGGTCGAGCTATCGACGCGCTACCACCGAGCTATGCCGATGGGCGCGACTGGCATCGTGAAAACCCGCATGAACACTGGAAACGGCGTTCGCCTGAACTGGGACTATCAAATCGTGTCGGACGATCGCACAGAGATCTATCTATCAGCGCAAGTCACGCTCGTTGCAGTCGATCGCGAAAAAGGTAAAATTATGCGCCGCCTCCCGCCGATCGTCTCTGAGGCGATCGATCGCTTGGAGATGATGAGGTGATTTCAGTCGCCAGCCTTTTACAGTGAGCAGGGAACAGGGAACAGGGAACAGGGAACAGGGAACAGGGAACAGTCAGCAGTTTCTCCCTCTCTCCCCCTCTCCCTCTCTC